>CAYHRR010000403.1:0-4318 GCA_964358875.1 uncultured Planctomycetaceae bacterium
CGCGCGCGCACCTCGTATTCGCCGCTGATCGCCACGGTCGTGCACAAGCGACCGACGGTGGACTCACTCGCGATCTGAATGCGTTCCGGCTCGGGTTCGAACTTCGCCTCGCGGCCGCTGAAGATGCTCTTCCAAGTGCTCGCCGGTCCGGCGAGCTTGTGCTTCTCGCTCTTGAGCAGACCGGCGTCGCGCACGGCGAGGCGCAAGGTCTCCGCGCGCGCGCCCAGGCCTTTTCGATCGTCGAGTGCGTTCGCCACGATTTCGGCCAGCGTGTAGCTGCGCAACGGCAATAGCTGTGTCGCCTTCGCATAGTCGTCGAGCAACGCCGTCGCCTTCGGGATCAGCTTCTTCATGCGCAGCTTGGCGACGCGCAAGTGCGCGTTCTTGCGATCGATTTTGTCGAGACGCTTTTCGAGCTCCTTGACCTGTGCTGGCGTGACGCCTTCCCACGATCCGTCTTCGGCGAGTTCGAGCAAGCGTTCGAGGATCGGTGCTGCGGACGACACGCGGCCCGCGCGTTCGAGCACGTCGGCCTGCAACTGCAACAGCTTGGGATCCGGCGCGTCGAGCTTGTCGATCTTCGTGCGCACGAACTCGATGTGACCGAGCGCGCGCAACAACAGCTCCTGCTCGGCGACCTTGACCTTGCGCGCGGGATCGACGACCGGCTTCTTGGTCTTCTTGTCGATCACAGGCGCCACGGCGTTGTCGAGATAGCGCTGTACTTCCGCCATGCGTAGCGCGCGTCGCTTGTCGCCCTTGTGCTGCGGCAAGATCTTGGCGTGGATCCAGTTGCGCCACGACTTGTCGAATTCGGCGAGCGACGTGTGCTTGAGCGGCGAATTCGCGCCGAGGAACACCTCTTCGAAGACCTCGCGCGGCTTCTTGACGCTGCCGATGATCTCGTCGCGATAGCGGTTGTAGAGCGGGCGATAGACGTATTCGAAGCTCGTCGGATCCTCGTACTGCTGCATGAAGTACACGAGCGCCCAACCGAACGAGTAGTAAGGGCCGGGATACGAACCGGGCTTGTCGTACTCGAGCACTTCCGCGAGCGTCGGTGCGGCGCCTTGGCCCACACCGTTGATCATCATTTCGAATTCTTCGAGACGCATCTTCGACGCGTCCGGCCACAGCACGCGACCGTCGGCCATCGCTTGCGCGCCCTCGAAAAAACTCGCCGTGCCTTCGTTGAGCCACGCCGGTGTCGGTCCGTTCTTGGCGAGCATCGACATGAAATGGTGACTCGCCTCGTGAAACAGCGTGTCGACCATCTGATCGAGCGTGCCCCAATCGGTGCGCGTGTCGTAGGACGTGACCGTCCAATCGCCGACCGCCCACCAGCCGCCGATGTTCGGCGGACCTTCCTCGCCTTCGAACATGGCCTGTTGATCGGGCCACAAACGCAACGTCACTTTGCGCTTGTCGATGCGACCCTCGTCGCCGTCGAAGTAGATGCGCACGTAGTAGTCGTAGATCTCGTCCATCGTGCGCCCAAGCGTCTCGATGATCTTCGGCTCGAGGTTGGCGACGATCGTGTAGCGCTTGCTCTCGACGGTGAGCGCGGGCCAGCCGTCGGCAGGACGACCGGTGTTGCCGCTGACGTCGAGATCGACGCGCTGCGTCGAACCGCGCAGTTTGGCCGTGAGCGCCGCGATTGCCGCAGCTTCGTCGCCGTGCGCGGCGGGCTCGATGCGTTCGAGCATTTCGAGCGCGCGTTCGAAGCTCTCGGCGTCGGCGAGGCGCTTGGCGGAGTCGAGCAAGTCCTTGGCGATGCTCGTCAAGAGCTCGTCGCGACGTGTCGAAAGCGGATCGCAGCTCAACGTGAGAATCCGCAGACGAGCGGCCTCGGCCTGCGCCGTTTTTTGGACGTCAGGATTCGCGTCGCCGCTCCACGCAGCGTTCGCGGCGAGCTCGAAATGGTGCGCGGCTTCGTCTTTGCGTCCGAGGTTCATCAACCCGTTGCCCAACAACTCGTCGAGGAGTTTTTTCTCTTCGGGCGTCGTGACGCGCTGCTGCTGATCGCGCTCGACGAGCTCGACCAGCTCCTTCCACTTCGACTCCGCTGCGAGCGCGCGCGCTTCGGACAGCGCGTCGAGGTTTGCGCGGGCTACGCGCGAGAGGGCGAGCGCGGCGACGAGAACGAGTCCATGCGGGAGCAATGCGCTGAGTTTCATCGCGGAGGCAAACCTTGGTCGGTGGCGGCTGCAAGCGGACGGAGCGCGACGAAGTCGGTGCGCGCGCCGGCGAACGACTCGCCGGCGAGCCGTCCCAGGGTCGGAGGTGTCGGAGGATAGCTCTGCACGGCGCGCTGCGTCGCGCGCTCGAAGGTCACTCGTGTGTTTTGCGCGAACGCTTGCCGGCGCCGGCTTGCGTGCAGCCCGACGAAGAGCGTTAACGGGCGCCGCTCGCGGCGGATGCGTAGGGCCTGAGCGTCGCGCTGAAGCTCGTCGTAGGAAAGCCGCACCGCTTGCGGGCGACGCGAGGACGGCAGCGGCCCGACCGCGGCCCTTCGTCGGGCTTTGCAGACGCAGCGCGAGCGTCGGCAAGACGTCGGGACGTTCTTTCGCGAGAGGCCCGCTTGAACGGCTCGTATATCGGTGTATAGTTATATTCTCGTTTCAACCGACAAGGACTCACCATGCACCGAACTCGACGATCGACCTTCGCAGCCGCGGCCTCCCTGGTCGCGCTGAGCCTCGCGGCCCCGGCCGTGGCGCAAGACGCCGAGCGCGCGACTCACGGCGACCGGGCCGCCACGCCGCAGATCACGCTCGACGCGCGCCACGGCGAGCTCACCGTGCGTCAGTACCAGCTCGGCTGTCTGAGCCAACTGACCTATCTGCTCGTCAGCGGCGACGCCGCGGTGGTGGTCGACCCGCAGCGCGATGTCGATCACTACATCGAGGACGCGCGCGCACTCGGCGCGAAGATCCGTTTCGTCGCGCTGACCCACACCAACGCGGACTTCGTGGCCGGGCACACCGAGCTTTCGGCGCGCACGGGCGCTCAAATCGCGATCAGCGCCGAGTCCGGCTCACAGTTCGCGCACCGCGGCGTGCGCGACGGCGAGCGCCTTGCTTTCGGGTCGAGCTCGCTCGAGTTCTGGGCGACGCCGGGGCACACGCTCGATTCGATGACGATCCTCGTGCGCGACGCAGCGGCGAGCGCGCCGCTGTACGCGCTGACCGGCGACAGTTTGTTCATCGGTTCGATCGGCCGCCCGGACCTCGCCAGCGGCGTGATTTCGCCGATGGCTCTCGCTGATCGCGCCTTCGACTCGGTGCAGCGCTTCAAGCAACTCCCCGACGCGACGATCGTGTTGCCGGCCCACGGCGCCGGTTCGCTGTGCGGCGCACACCTGTCGCCGGAGACCACGTCGACGATCGCGCGCGAGAAGCAGACCAATCCCTACTTCGCGATCACAAGCCGCTCCGCGTTCGTCGCGCGCGACGTGTCGGGTTTGCCGCCGGCTCCGCCGTATTTCGCTCACAACGTGGCGCTCAATCGACGCGGACCGCCGGTCGTCGATTGGACGGTGGAGCTCCCGCCCGCGCTCGCGCCTGCCGAGGTCGCGCGCGCGCTGGCGGACGGAGCTTGGGCCGTCGACGTGCGCGAGGCGCACGAATACGCCAAGGCGCATCTCGCGGGCGCGATCAACATCGCGATCCGCGGTCGCCTCGACACGTGGACGGGCAGCGTCATTCCGTTCGACGCGCCCATGCTGCTCGTCGGCAGCGACGAAGAAGTGCGCGCGGCCGTGTTCCGATTTCGGCGCATCGGGCTCGACGCGGTGCGCGGCTTCCTCGCCGGTGGAATCGACGCGGCGCGAACCGCCGGGCTGGAGCTGCGTTCGACACCGTTGATCTCGCCCGCGACGCTCGCCAAGCAAATTGCCGAAGGTACGGAGCCGATCGTCGTCGACGTGCGCACGAGCGACGAGCACGACGAGTTGCGCCTCGGCGATTACGCGCACATCGCGCTCACCGATTGGCGGCAATTCGACACGCTGCTCGACAAGCAACGCCCGCTGCTCTTCCTGTGCAATTCCGCCTACCGGAGCAGCATGGCCGTCGGCCTCGCGGAGCGCTTGGGTTTCACGCAAGTGCAGAGTCTCGACGGAGGTCTCGACGCGTGGCTCGCGGCAGGATTGCCGGTGCTGGGTCACGCGCCGGTCGCCGCTGCGAGCGCGTTCGTTCCGAAGCCGGCGGCGAAGGCCGATGTCGGCAGCGCGTCGACGGCGCCGCTGCTGTTGCCCGAGCGCATCGAAGCTGCTGCGCTTGCCCTCAATTTTCAACTTCCAAAAAATAAAGAGGAT
>CAYHRR010000404.1:0-4302 GCA_964358875.1 uncultured Planctomycetaceae bacterium
CAACACCGTGCGCCTGCTTTCGCGCTACCGCAGCGCGGCCGAGATCATCGCCATGACGCCGAACGAGCGCACGCTGCACGAGATGACCATCCTGAGTCACGTGCGCCCGATCCTGTGCGGGCGTGAATCGAGCCTCGAGGAGATGCTCCACGCGGCGCAGCAGCTGCTGATGGAACAGCGCTTGTGCGTCCACGGCGAAGAGGTGATTTTCGTCGCCGGAGTTCCGCCCGGAGTGGCGCGCTCGACCAACGTGATGAAGCTGCACCGCATCGGCGAACAGACCTTGTTGCACAACTGAGCGTCGGCGTTGGGCGTTGACGCAGCGTGCTGCGATCGGCACATTCCGACGCCCACATGTTCGACCTCTCGCCCCTCGATCTCTGGCGTCGCAGCCCGCTGCAACGGATCCTCGACACCGAGCGACGCATGCGCGAAGGGACTCCGACATCGGCGCGCGTGGTGTCGATCGCGAGCGGCAAGGGCGGCACGGGCAAGAGCGTGACTGCGACGAATCTCGCGGTGTTGCGCGCACAGCGCGGTGAGCGCGTGCTGCTGATCGACTTCGATGCGGGCCTCGCCAACGATCACTTGTTGCTCGGTTTGGCGCCGCAATACGACCTCGGCCACGTTGCCGAAGGACGCGTCGCCGTCGCTGATGCGATGGTCGCGGGACCGGCCGGTGTGCGCTTGTTGTCCGGCGGCGTCGGTCGCCATGGTCTCGCCAATCCGACGCGCCGCGAGCTCGAGCGACTGTTCAAAGCGCTGCGCCCGCTCGAAGACGAATTCGATTTAATCTTGGTCGATCACGGCGCCGGCATCAGCTACGCGACGCTCGCGCACCTCGCGGCCGCGACGACGCTCTTGATCGTCACGAGCCACGAAATCACCGGACTTTCCGACGCCTACGCGCTCTACAAGCGCGCGCGCATGGTCAATCCGGAGCTGCGCGTCGGCACGGTCTTCAACCGCGTTCCCGACCATGCCGCCGCGGAGTCGGCCTGGGAGCGCTACCGCGGCGCGTGTCGACGATTCCTCGGGAGCCAACCCGAGTGCGTCGGCATCGTGCCCGCCGACCACCTCGTTTCGCAGTCCGTCGACGCGCGCGTTCCCGTGTGCCTGATGGCGCCGACCTCGACCGCTGCACTCGCGCTCGCGCAAGTTGCGCGCTGGCCGCAGCTCGACACCGCGCGCAGCGTCACCGCGTTCTACGAACGGGCCACGAAGGCGCTGCGCTGAGATCACGCGCGCTCCCGCCGGAGCGCGAGCTATGGGTTCGAGTTCACACCCGCTGCCGAAAGGAGCGGGCACTTCCCATGCGCGTACTCTCGCTCGTCAACCAAAAGGGCGGCTGCGGCAAGACGACGACCGCGATCAACCTCGCGGGCGCGTTGGCGGCGCAAGGTGCGCGCGTGTTGCTCGTCGATCTCGACCCGCAGGCGCACGCGACGCTCGGACTCGGTTGTGATGCGGACGACGCGCCCTCGTTGTTCGAATTGCTGAGCGGCGCGGCCTCGCAAAACGCAGTTCAACGCAGTGTTTCCGGTGGTTTCGCGCTGTGGCCGTCGCACGCCCGTTTGGCGGAGTTCGAGGAACGCGCGACGCGCGGGCTGCACGGCGAACGCAGGCTCCGCGCCGTGCTCGAACAGACCTCGGAGCCCTTCGACTTCGCGCTGCTCGACTGTCCGCCGCGCGTCGAAGGGGCGCTGGCGGCCAACGCATTGTTCGCGTCGAGCATCGCGTTGCTCGTCGTCGAAACCGGCGCGTTCGCACTGCAAGGCGCAGCGCGCGCCTTGACCTTGCTCGAAGAGATCGCCGCAGCTCAGGGCTCACGCTTCGACGTGCGCGTCGTCGCGACCTTGTTCGATCGCCGCACCGTGCTCGCGCGCGACTTGCTGGTTGCGTCGCACGCGCGCTTCGGCGCCGCGATGTTCGACACCGCCATCCGTTCGAGCACCAAGTTGCGCGAAGCAGCGGCGCACGGACTCCCGATCCAGGTCTATGCGCCGCGCACGCCGGCGGCCGAGGATTTTGCGGCGCTCGGGGCCGAAGTGCGCAGCACGCGGCTCGAGTTCGGTCGCGACTTGCTGCGCACGCCGAGCGCTCCTCCGACGGCGCCGACCGACGCGATTGCGGCCCTGGAGTCGCTGCGCGCTCGCGCGTAGTCTGGGCCGCGTTCGAGTGACGCACGCGCAACCCGCGCGCGCGAGTTTGTCGCGGAGGTCTGGTGATGGACGCCTTGGCCCTGTTGTGCAATCTCTACGGCGACGGTCCGAAGACGCTGCGTCGACTGCGCGAAGCGGGGCTGCGCGCGTGCGGCGATGTCGAACGCCTGACGCTCGACGATCTCGCGCTGGTGCTCGGCGCGACGCCCGATGCTGCGCAGCGTTTTCAGAGGGAAGCGAACGCGCTTGCCACGCGCGTGCATGCGGCGAGCGAGGTCGTGCCGCAGCGCGATCCGCGACTCGAAGCCGCGCTGACGCAGTGGCGTGAATGCGATGCGCAGGACCTCGGTGCCGAAGCGTCGCACGACGAAGGCGCACTCGCGCCGGCGGAGAACGCGGGCGTGCCTCTGCGTCCGGGATTGCTCGACGGACTCGATCTGGCGACGTGCGTCAAATTGCGCGAGGCCGGCGTCGACTGCGTCGAAGAGCTCGCGCGCGGCGAAGCGCTCGAACTCTCGCGCTCCTTGGACTTGGGCGTCACGCGGATGATTCGTTTGCAGTTCCTGGCTCGCCGACGGCTCGAAAGCGCTCCGGCGCCCGAGGCCCTGCGCGAGGCCCCGGTCTTGCCGAGCGCGCCGCGTCGCGCTCCCGATGTCGCACGCATGATGCACTTGCCGCCGCGCTTCTCGCCCGCCGCCCCCAACGCGGCGGCGCTGCGACCCCAGACGCTCGAGCGCGAGCTCACCGACTACGCGCGGCGCGCGCCGCCGCGGGTCGAGGGCGAGGCGGATGAAAGCGCCGGGCCTTTCGCGTGACCGCACCCGCGCGTCGAGGTAGCAGCTAGAGTTCGACGGCAGGCAGGGCCGTGAAAGCACTTCGACGAATCACTATCGCGCTGCTCGCAGCAGCGCCGGTCGCCGCGCAAGGCGTCGTTCCTACGGCTCCCGATGGGCGGCGCGGGCTGGGCGTGGAGTCCAAACTCTCCGACGTGCTGTCCGTCGTGCGCGGCGGGCGGGACGAGGATCGCGCCTTCATCGCCGAACTCTCCGGCCTCGCCACCGAGGTCAAGTTGCTGCTCGCCGGCACGACCGAACACGATCGCGCGCGCGGCTACTTCGCGTTGGTCGACGCTGCGCCCGAGTCGGACATCAACGCCTTGCAGCTCGAGTTTGCGCGCGTTGCGGAGCAACCCTTCACCGTCCTGTCCGGCGGCGGCGCCAAGGCGCGCGCGCTGGCGGGCATGTTGCTCGACGCGCGTTTTCGAACGCGTGCAGCAGCGCTCGCGGGGCTCGATTTCGAAGTGCGCGAACTGACGCGCGGGCTCGACGTGTTGCGCGGCGCGAACGCGGGCTACGTGCTGGTCACGCAAGCCGAGGTGAGTCACATCGCTGCGCGCATCGATCTCGCTGCGAGCCTGCTGCGCGCCGCGCGCAACGATTTGCTCGCGCTGCGACCGCCGCACGACGCCACGGCGGAGGACGCGCTCGCCGCTGCGCGCGCGTCGCAGCTCGTCGAACTCGCTACGGCGGCCGAAGGCGAAAACGTCCGGCGCGCGGGCGTCGCGCGCGAATGCGAACAGGCTGCGGCGTTGCAAGCGGCGATGCAGCGCACGTTGTTCACGGTGCGCTTGCGCGACAAGGTCGCGCCGTCGCTCGAATGGCGCGCGCGCTTGTTCGAGGACACCGCGCCGTTGCTCGTCGAAGCCCTGCAGCATCTGCCGGACACCGAAGAGGGTCGCGCGGCACCTGCTGCTGTGCAGGCGCTCGCCAAGCACGAACGCATGCGCGCGGCCGGATTCGCCGCGACGCGCGGGCTCGCTGTCGATCCGCTCGATCCCGATCTCGCGTGGATCGCGGCGCACTGCGTCGATTTCCTGCACGGCATCAGCGATTCGCGACCGCTCTACGATCGCTACCTCGCGCTGCGCAGCATTCGCAGTCACGATCACCGCACTTATGCGGGTCGCACGCTCAACGCGCGTGAGACGGAAGCACTCGACGCGATCCAACGCTCGGAGTTGCCGCAGCCCGGCAAGTCGCGCGGCTTGTGAAACGCGCTCGCGCGTGCGTGCGGGTGCAGCGCGCCGGACGTAGAACGCGCTCGTCGGGTATTCTCTGCGGCCGCAAACCGCGCCAAGCAC
>CAYHRR010000405.1:0-4292 GCA_964358875.1 uncultured Planctomycetaceae bacterium
TGCAGAACGCCGAGCTGCGCGCGAAGTCGACCGCGATGCGGCGCGACACCAAGGAGCGTTGCAAGGCCCTGGTGACGGCGATGCGCGCAGCGGAGAAGAAGATGACGCCGGTGCTGACGGCGTTTCACGATCACGTGCTGTTCCTCAAGCACAACCTCAACGCGCAAGCGATCGCTTCGTTGCAAGGCAGCTTGGTCGGCATCGAAACCGACGTGACGGCGCTCGTGAAGGAGATGGAGAAGTCGATCGCCGAGGCCGACCGGTTCATCGAACAGGTCCAGGGCAAGAAGCCTTGAAACGCTGCTCGCGCCTGCGTGTCGCCTTCCGCGCACAGCGATTTCGCGGTTCGTCGTAACCGGCGTGCTCGGCGGCGCGATTCAGGGAGCGGCGAAGCGGGTTCGCTTCGCAGGACCTGGAAGCACGATTCGAGGACACACGACATGAAGAAATGGACCTTGGGGCTCGCCGTCGCAGTCGCAGCAGGACTCGCCGTCGCCGCCGCTGCCGCCTCCAGCGGGAACGGCGGTGTGCACGAACATTTGCGGCGCATGTTGCACGGCCACGCGATGCAGGAAGAAGCCGTCGGCGCGCATCTCGACGCGATGGCCTCGATGCTCGAACTGACGACGCCGCAGCGGCAGCAGGTCGCGGGCGTGCTGACCACTGCTTTGCCCGACGTCGAAGCCAAAGCGATCACCTTGATCCAAGCGCACTCCGCGCAGGTCGCCGTGATCCACGCCGCCCAACTCGACGAGGAGGCGCTCGGCGTCGCGTCGGCTCAGGTCGGTCAAGCGCAGGCCGCGCTCGCGCTCTGTGTCGCACGCACGCTGCACGGCGTGCACGCCGTGTTGACGCCCGAGCAACTCGAGCGCGCGCAGCAACTGCACGGAGCCGAATGGCTCACAGGCTTCACCGAGCATGTGCATGGCGTCGGCGAGGACATCCGTTCGTGGGCTGCTCGGCAATAGTGAGCGATCCGCGACTCGGCAGCGCTCGGAGGGCGGTCGGTGCTCCCGCCCGACCCTCCGACCGAAGTCGTGCAATGGCAAAGGAAGAGTCCGATGCAGTGCTCGTCGCGCGCGTGACGGCCGGCGATGTCGAGGCCTTCGAGGTCGTCGTCGAACGTCACGCCGAGCGCGTGCGCCGGCTCGTGTCGCGCAACGTACCGCGCTCCGTTGCCGCCGAAGTCGCGCACGAGACCTTCGTGGCCGCGTATCTGTCGCTCGGCGGCTACGCGGCCACGCACCCGTTCGAGCACTGGCTCACGCGCATTGCGTTGCGCTGTTGCGCGGACTACTGGCGCGCGCACTCGCGCAGTGTCCGCGACGAGCGACCCGCGCGCTCCGAGCCGTCGGCCGAGATGGCGACGACGAAGGACGACCGCGAATTGTGCGAGTGGGCGCTCGGCCTACTCGAGCGCGAGGACCGCGAGGTGCTGACGCTCGTATACTTCGAGGAACTCAGCGTGAAGGAGTGCGCAGCGGTGTTGTCGTGGAGCGAGGCCAAGGTGAAAGTGCGCGCACACCGCGCGCGCGTGCACCTGCGGCGCCTGCTCCGACGTGCTCTCGGGGACGAGGAGTGACGCTTATGGACCGACGCGAAGACTTGCGAGGGCTCGAAGGCCGTTTGGCCCGTAGTTGGCGCGCGAACGAGGGGCCGCCGCTCGACCGCGCTTGGCGCGAGGACGTCATGGCCGACGTGCGCACGCGCGCAAGTGCGCGGAGCAACAGGCCCGAGCGAATCGCGCGCAACGCGTGCGTCGCAGCTTCGATCGCGGCACTCGTCACGGCCATGTTCGTCGTCGTGCGCGCCGCCGCGTTCGATCCGTCGTTCGAAGTAGCGCGGATCCTGGCGAGCGATCCGCAGAGCCTCCTCCAACTCCTGCTGGTGTTTTGATGGCCGCAGCCCGTCGCGCGTGGGTGCTTCCTGTGTGGCTCGTCGGCCTGTTTGCGGCGGGCGTAGCGACCGGGGCGTTCGCGACCGTGGGGCTCGTGCATCACCGGCTGCGGGCGTTGCACACCGAGGGCCCCGAGGCGATCAATGCGCTCGCCGCGGAATGGCTGAATTGGGAGCTCGATCTCGACGCCGAACAGCAGACGGCGATCCGCTCGATCCTGGTCGAGACGCACGAGCAGTTCTTCCGCTTCAAGAGCGAGCACAACGACGAGATCCGCGCGATCGTGTTGCCGGCGCTCGAACGCATCGATGCGCAGCTCACGTCGGAGCAGAAAACCCGCTGGGCCGGCATGCGCGCCCGCATCGTCGATCACGTCGAGGCGACGCTCGAGCCGCACGGCCGCGACAGCGAACCCAAGGGTCGTTGAGCGCGCGCTCACCCAACGCCGCGCGACTTCGATCGGCGACGCGCGCGCGACCGCGAGCCGCGCGATTGCGGCGCTACGGCGCCGGCGCGGTGTAGGCGCGAGATCGAGCGCGCAGCTACTCTCGCGCGCCATGCGCATCGTTTCGTTGTGTCCGAGCTTGACCGAGCTGGTCTTCGATCTAGGTCGCGGCGCCGATCTCGTCGGCGTCACGAACTACTGCGTCCATCCGCGCGGCAAGGTCGAGGCGCTCGAGCGCATCGGCGGCACGAAGGACCCCAAGATCGCGCGCATCGTCGCGCTGCGGCCCGATGTCGTGCTGATCAACGAAGAAGAGAATCGCCGCGCGGACTTCGAGGCGCTGAGTGCGGCGCGCGTGCGCTGCCACAACACGTTTCCGAAATCGGCCTGGGACACGGCGGCGATGGTGCGCGCGATCGGACTCGAATTGCAGTGCGACGACGCTGCGGAACGCATCGCGCGCGACATCGAGCTGCGTGCCGACCGCGTGTTGTGCAGCTCGGCCGGCAAGCGCGAGGTCACTTGGGCGTACCTCATCTGGCGCAAGCCCTACATGACCGTGAACCGCGACACCTTCGCCGACGCGCTGCTGTCGCTCGCCGGCGGCCGCAACGTGTTCGCCGAACTCGCGACGCGCTACGCGGAGATCACGGCGCAGGAACTCGCCGCAGCGGCGCCCGAGCGCGTGTTCCTGTGCACCGAGCCGTTTCCGTTCGAAGCTGCGCACGCCGACGAACTCGCGCGCGAGACGAAGCTTCCGCGCGCAAGTTTCGTGATCGCCGACGGCGAGTACTTGTCGTGGCACGGTTCGCGCACGCCGGCGGGCATCGACTACGCCGAGAGCTTGCTCGGCGCCGCGCGCGGTGGGTGAGCACGCTTTCGATCGACCCGCGCGCTGCTCGGCCGGAACACATCGAATTGTCCGCCGCCTAACGGGCGCGGTGCTTGATGTTCGTGTTCGCCCCGACTCTGATCTTCACCTGCGACGCTGAAGCGTTCGCGCGTCAAACCTCTCGCGCGCACGGTGGTGCGACGCGACCAACTCGAAGGGTCAGCGATGCCGACTTGGGCCAAGTGGTTGCTCGGATGCGGTTGTACGGCGGGGTTGCTCGGCGCGCTGGCGCTGGGCGGCTTCTTGATGTTCGCGAATTCGCGGCCGCGCGCGTGGCACGTCGAGCAAGCGCTCGAGATCGCGGCACCGCCCGAAGAGGTCGCGGCGCTGGTCGTCGATTTGCACCGTTGGAGCGAATGGTCGGCGTGGACGCGCGATGTCGACGCCGAAGTCACGCGCACATTTTCGGGCCCGGCCTCGGGCACCGGCGCGACCGTGTCTTGGTCGGCGGAGCCCGCGCTGGAAATCGGGGCAGGAGCCGTGCGCGTCCGCGTCGCGTCGCACGATCAAGCCAAGGCCGGCAACGGTGTGCTCGAAATCGTCGCCGTCGAAGGCACGAACGTGACGCTGCGCACGACCTTCATCGACGGGCTCGTGTTCGCCTCGTCGCACACCGACGGCAGCGGCTCTTCGAGCTCGATCACCAACATCCAGACGCCCGGCGAAAACGTGGTCGTTTCAGGCTCGATCCGCATCGATGCGAGCGGCTCGGGCTCGCGCGTCGTGTGGATCGAAGACGGCAGCTTGGCCGAGGGCGTGACCCAAGGCCTGGTGGCGATGGCGGCGATCCCGATGATCAGCGCTGCCCACGACAAGCTCGTGCTCGCCTCGCTCAGTGGTTTGAAAGCGCGCGCTGAACTCGGCAAGTAAGCGCTTGCGTCGTCGCGCGCGTTGCTCGCTTGCCGACGAGCGCGCGCGAAGCGTCACCCATGCAAGTGCGCACGCGCGATCGCGCTGCGGCTCTGGTCGAGCGCGAGCCGTGCTGCTATCCAAGGAGCGCTGTCGTCGTCGAAGGCGACGGCACACGCCGCAGTGAACATCGAGAGCGCGAAGCGACG
>CAYHRR010000406.1:0-4288 GCA_964358875.1 uncultured Planctomycetaceae bacterium
GGGAGAGGCGGATTCGAACCGCCGAAGGGTTGACCACCAGATTTACAGTCTGGCCCATTTGGCCGCTCTGGAACCTCCCCGCTGTGCGCGATGGCCGGTCCAAACGCAGGCGCCTCGAGCTCGTGGCGGCTGCGCGCGAGGCACGCAGAACCCACCACGAGGAGCGCTCGCTCCCGTGTCATCCGTGAGGTGTCGCGTTTCCAGGGAACAGCCCGGCTCGCAGGAGCCGAGGGATCCTGGCGAACCCTGTGGTTCGCCCGGCGGATCCTGCCGTGATCGTTCGTGCCTTGCCGTCGGAGCCAGCGGTGGGAATCGAACCCACAACCGCCTGATTACAAATCAGGTGCTCTGCCATTGAGCCACGCTGGCGCTCGAAGAACTTCGAGTTGGATCCAACGGGCCCGACGCCGAGCAGCGGTGGGTGAGACCGTGTCCCGACGGCTCGGGGACGGAGGAGAATAGGAACGCAACCTCAGACGTCAAGCACCAGTTTCGAAAACCAGCGGAGCCCACTCGACGCTGCGCAGCAACTTCGAGTGCCGGCTGTTACAGCCGCAACAGCCGCGCGCGGTAGTCGGCGACCGCAGCTTGAAGTTGCTCGAACGAGTCACCCGCGAACTTCGCCAGGAAGGCGCGGGTCAGCTCGAGCGCGACGACCGCCTCCCCCACGACGCTGGCCGCCGGAACCGCGGTGATGTCGGAGCGCTGGTACTCGGAGTCGACCCGCTCGCCGGTGGCGAAATCGACGGTCGCCATGGCGCGCCGCAGGGTCGAGATCGGCTTCATGGCAACCCTTGCGACGAGCTGCTCGCCCGTGGTCATGCCCCCCTCGAGGCCTCCGGCACGATTCGAGGTGCGAGCGAAGCGCCCCCACGGACCGTTCTCGGCGACGATCTCGTCGTGGAACTGCGACCCCGCGCAATGCGCCGCGTCGAAGCCCAAACCGAATTCGACGCCCTTGATCGCCGGGATCGAGAACAGCGCCGCGCCGAGACATGAGGTCAAGCGCTGTGCCGGATCGGCGTAGCCGCCGAGCCCGGGTGGCAACCCGAGCGCACGGACCTCGAACACGCCGCCGAGCGTGTCGCCTGCGGCCTTCGCCGCATCGACGTTCGAGCGCCAGGCGGCCTCGACGCCGGGATCGAGGGCCGCGAACTCGGAGCTCTCGCGCAGCTCGGCGCGGCGGCCTTGAGCCTCCTCGAAGGCACGCTCACGCACGCGAACACCGCCGAGTTCGACGACGTGCGCGAACACTTCGACTCCGAAGGCTTCGAGAACTTGGCGCGCAGCGGCTCCGAGCGCCACGCGCATCGCGGTCTCACGAGCGCTCGCGCGTTCGAGCACGGCGCGCGGGTCACGAGCCGTGAGTTTCTGGCAGCCGGCGAGGTCGGCGTGACCTGGCCGCGGGCTCGTCGGCACGGGCAACCGCTCGATCGACGCATCGCGGTTGTCGATCTGCAAGGCGAGCGGAGACCCCAGCGTGCGGCCGCCACGCAGGCCGGCGAGACAGCGCGCGACGTCGTGCTCGATCTGCATACGACTCGAGCGTCCGTACCCGCGCCGGCGACGCGCCAGTTCGCGGTCGATGCGCGCGAGATCGAGCTCGAAGCCCGCCGGCAGACCCTCGAGGATCCCGATCAAGGCGAGGCCGTGCGACTCCCCCGCCGTGGTCCAACGCAACTCGGTCACGGCGCGGCGGCGTCGACGCATGCGGCGCTGGGGCGCGGACGAGCCAGGAACTCGTCGATCCAACGCTCGAGCCGCGCGAACTCGAAGGGTTTGGGGAGCACGCCGACGACGCCGGGGATCGCCAACAACTCTCGTCCGAGGTCGTGGTCGAGGTAACCCGACACCACCAAGGTCGGCGGCAACATGCCGGCGCGCGCCAACTCCGGGAGCTGCTCGCGCGCGTTCTCCGCTCCGAGTTCGACATCCGAGAGCATCAGGTCCGGCGTGCGCTCCGCGAGCAACACGCGCGCTTGTGCGAAGCTCGCCGCCGCGCGAACCGAGTGGCCGCGACGCTCGAGGAACCAACGCAGCAACTCGACGATGCGCGCGTCGTTTTCGACGATCACCAAGTCGAACGCACGGTTCTGTTCGGGACGCGAAGCGCGAGGTTGCTGCACGCGCACGAGCCTACGAAGCAGGCTGCGCGGCTCCCACTGCGCGAAGCGAATCTCCAGCGCCGAATTCGAGCCTTGCTCTGCGGGCGGCCGGCGCGCGTCAGATCGACTCGTACCAGGTCACTTCGTCGAACGGCACGCTGAGGTTCATGCCGCCGAGCTTGACCGTCACCTCGCGCCGCTCGCGGTCGACCTTCTTGACGATGCAGCGCTGGCGGTAGCGCGGCACGTACACGAGCTGCCCCTTGTCGAGCGCATCGAGAAACGTGGCGCGGCGCTCGGTCAACGATGCCTGCGAGAGCGCGGCCGTCGTTTCGAGCAAGACTTCGCGCAGCGCCGCCGCACGTTCGGCCGGCAACTGATCGAGCAGCTTGTACGCGCGCTCCAACGAACGTTTGGCGTCGCGGATGCGCTCCTCGAGCCCGCGCTGCGCCTCGGCTTCGAGCAGCTCGCCGCGCCGCGCGATTTCCTGCTCGCGCTCCGCGATCTTCGAGCCGGTGACTTCGATCTCCTGCAGGCGTGTTTCCGCGGCGCGGCGCACTTTCTCGGCGTGTTCCGAGGCTCCGCGCAACTTGTGCATCAGCTCGACGGTGTCGCGATCGCGCCGTTCGAGTCGCTCGCGCGCGCGCGCCACGATCGTGCGATCGAGCCCACGCCGTTCCGCGATCGACAGCGCGTTCGACTCACCCGGCGTGCCGATCAACAGGCGGTAGCGCGGCCGCAGGGTGTGCGCGTCGAATTCGACACTGGCGTTCTCGGCGCGCTCGTGCGCGAAGCAAAACTCCTTCAGCTTGCCCAAGTGCGTCGTCGCCATCGTCGCCACGCCGCGTTGCAACAGATGCTCGAGCAAGGCCTCGCCGAGCGCCGCGCCTTCCGCAGGATCGGTGCCGCCGCCGAGTTCGTCGAGCAGCACCAAAGTGCGCGGCGTCGCGAGCGCGAGCCCGGCCTTGATGCGCTCGAGGTGCGACGCGAACGTCGACAGCGACTGGCTGATTTCCTGCTCGTCGCCGATGTCGGCGACGATGCCGTCGAAGGGCGGCATGCGGCTGCCTTCGCCACAGCACACCGGCAGTCCCAAGCGCACGCAGTGCGCAGCGATGCCGACGGTTTTCAACGCCAGCGTCTTGCCGCCGGTGTTCGGACCCGTGATGACGAGCAAGTCGAAATCGCCGCCCAAACGCACGTCGATCGGAACGACTTCCTCGAGCCGGCCCTGCGCCAATTGCTCGACCAGCAACGGATGGCGCGCGTTGAGCAACACCAACCCGCGCTCCTTGGCTTTGTCGTTCGCGAAGTGCGGCAACTCGGGCACGCACGCGGCGTATTCGTTGCAAAACGCCGCGCCGATGAAGGCCAGCTCCCATTCGGCGATGCGCCGCGCAGCCTCGCGCACCGCACCTAGGTGTTCGAGGAAATGCCGCGTCAGCTCGACCAGGATGCGCGCCTGTTCCGCGCGCTCGGCCTGCTCGATCTCGACCAAGCGATTGGAGTGCTCGACCGCTTCGCGCGGCTCGATGAACAACGTCTCGCCGCTCTGCGATCGTTCGTGAACCACGCCGGGCACGCGCAACGGCGCGCGCGCCTTGAGCGCGAGCACGTGCCGTCCGGCGCGACGATGGACCTTGAAGTCGGACAGGTGCGGGCGCAGTTCGGGATCGGCGACTTGGCGCGCGACGATGTCGGCGATGTGCTCGGACACTTCGCGGATTTCGCGGCGCAAACGTGCCAAACGCGGCGAGGCGTCGTCGCGCAGTTCGCCCTTGTCGTCGACCGCGAGCTCGAGTTCGCCGCGCAGGCGCGCGAGATCGGGAAAGCCGACGGTCAAGGCGCACAGCTCGGGAAGCTCCGTGAGATGCTCGCGAAACCAGGTGACGAGCCGCTTGCAAGCCTCGAGGAATTCGAACAGCTGGGCCAACTCGCCGCGCTCGAGCGGACGGTGGAAGCGCTGCAACGCGAGCGCCGCAGGTTCGAGATCGACCACACCCGCGAACGACGGCTGCGCGTTGCGTTTGGCGAGCGCCACGGCCTCGGCGGTGCGCCCGAGCGCGGCACGCATGTCCTCGTCGCTGCGCGGGACCAGTTCGCGCACGGCGCGCGCGCCGAGCGAGGATTTCGCCAGCTTCTCGACCCGCGCGCGCACCTGCTCTAGGTCGAGGACGGAGGCC
>CAYHRR010000407.1:0-4279 GCA_964358875.1 uncultured Planctomycetaceae bacterium
ACGAGCGGCATGACGCTCGTCGCGCGTCGCGGCGACGTCGCTCCGGGTACGGGCGGCTTGACGTTCAACTCCTTCAACAACAGCAGCCTGCAGATCAGCAACAGCGGTCGCATCAGCTTCAACGTGACGCTCACCGGCGCGACCGCGACGGACGACGGCTGCATCTTCGAAGGCTTCCCGGGTTCGTTGAACTTGGTCGTGCGTGAAGGCGACGCCTGCCCGGGTGCGCCCGGGTTCACGTTCAACGACATGGTCAGCAACAGCACCTCGCACAACGACCTCGGCCAGATCACCTGGAGCTCGAGCATGCTGCCGGGTTCGATCAGCGGCACGTGGTCCTACGACCCCGGCTTCGGTCTGCGCGAAGTGTTCCGCATCGGCGACGTCATCGAAGTCCAACCGACGGTCTTCAAGACGTCGAACGGCTCCCCGAGCAGCACGGGCTCGTTCAACAACGGCAACGGCACCGCGCTCAACCTCTCGAACGACGGCACCTGCACGTTCAACACGGGCTTCACGGACAGCACCCGCGCGGAGATCACCGTCAAGATCCCGCACTACACGCCGCCCTCGAACTACTGCACCGCCGGTACGACGACGAACGGTTGCAACGCGTCGATCTCCGGCACGGGCATCGCCAGCGCGACGGCCGGCTCGGGCTTCACGATCAACGTCGCCAACGTCGAGGGCGGCCAGAACGGCATCCTCTTCTACGGCATCAGCGGTCAGAAGGCCGACGTCTGGGGCGCGGGCTCCAGCTTCCTGTGCGTCAAGTCGCCGCTCGAGCGCACGGGCGTTCAATCGACGAACGGCACCGCCGGACTGTGCGACGGCAACATGACGATCGATTGGAACCTCTACATCACCGTCAACACGGGCGCGCTCGGCTATCCCTTCCTCGGTGGCGAAACGGTCGAAGCGCAAGCTTGGTTCCGCGATCCGCCGGCGCCGAAGACGACCAGCCTCTCCAACGGCTTGAGCTTCAACGTCAATCCGTAATTCGAGACGCACGACGCAACGCCGGAACCTGAGCCGGTGTGAGTGAAACGAGGCCGATCGCGAACAGCGGTCGGCCTCGTTCGTTTGTCACGCAGCGTCGGAGCGCCAAGCGCATGCGCGTTTTCGGATCGGTCGGGCGTTCGGGCCGACGACTTGCGCCGCACGAGGCCGCGCGCGTGTCGACGGATCGCGAATTCACGACAACGAATGATGCCGCACGGTTCGACTCGCGCGGCTGGGTCTATGGCAACGTCGCGCTGCAGCAGCTCGGCTCAAGTTGAGCGGAGCGGGGTCGAGCGGCGCAGCGCAGCGGAGTTGTGCGAGCGCGAGCCGTCGATGAGACAGCGCTCGCGGTCGCTATCTGGCGTGGCCAGAGCACGACCAGGCCGCGGAGGGGGCGAGGATTCCGTGATGCGTGCGCTGCCGTGCTTGCCGCGGCGGATCAAACTCGACACGCGGGCGTGCGCCGACGAAGCGGTGGCAATGCGGTTCATTCCGGCAAGCGCGCGTTTCTCGAGGTCTTTTGTCCGTTCGCACACCGCCGTCGCATCAAGGATCCGATCGCGACGCGCACCGACAACCGGTCGCGAGCTGTCGCTTCCGCTCGTCGTCACCAGCCACGGAAATTCGGCCATGAACTTGTTCGACAACGTCACCCGTTTCAGGCGTTCTCTTGTCGCTTTCACACGCAACGCGAGCTCGCGTCGGCCATTGAGCCCCGGCTCAGCTGACTACCTCGTTCCTGCGCTGACGGCAGCGTTGCTGCTGACGTCCGTCGAGGTCGGGCGCGCCGCGCCGCAAGCGCCCTGCGAGACCAGCCAAGTGAGCCTTAACACCGGCTACGACCACGAAAATGGCGGTGGCGTTCTCACAATTGACGCCGTCGATCCGCGTTGGATCGTCGTCTCCGATCCCTTCTCGACGACGCAAGAGCCGCGACCGGCCACGGTCATCACACCGAGCACTGCGTGGAAGCCTGCGCAGCCGCAGTCGATGTGGATCAGCGGCTATCCGGATTCGGCCCAAAATCAGAACGGCACGTACATCTTCGAGACCGTGTTCTGCCTCAAGACCGGCATCGACTTCAACGACCCCAACGCGCGGCTCGACATCGCCATGCGCGCGGACGATGCGTGCACTGCGTACCTCAACGGCGGTTTGACGCCGTTCCACGTTGGACAGGTATTCAACTCAGCCACTGTGACGACGTCGTCGTATCCACTGGGAGCGATCGGCGCCGTGGTCGGTCAGAACACGCTGAGCATTCGCGTAGCCAACATCAACAGCGTGGCGATGGGACTCAACTTGGTGGCCACGCTTTTCGCCGAGCCGAACAACACCGCCGAGACGCCCGCATGCTGCTCCGCGTACGCCGCGTTGCAGGGCTACAAATTCGATGACCTGAACGGCAACGGCGTCCAGGACACCGGCGAGCCTCTGCTCTCGGGCTGGCAGATCAATCTCAGCAGCTCCAACGGTGTCAATCTGACGACGACGACCGACAGCGCCGGCTACTACAGCTTCGTCTACCTGCCGCCGGCGGTGTACACGCTGACCGAGACCCTGCAGTCCGGCTGGATTCAGACCTATCCCGCGTCGGGCTCGCACGTGGTTACGACGACCGGGATTCAAGGTGTCAATGGACTCGCCTTCGGCAACCGGTTCGTCGGTCCGTGCGCGACTGACCAGGTGACGCTCAACACCGGTTACGACCGCGTCAACAGCGCGCTGCTTGCTACAGGCACAATCGATCCGAGTTGGTTGATCGTCGCAGATCCGATCGGCGGAACCACCGAGCCGCGGCCGGCATCCGTGATCGCGAGTCACGTGGGGTGGCAGCCGGCGATCGCCCAGACGCAATGGATCAGCGGCTACCCGACGACGAGTCAGCCCGTCAACGGCGCCTACATCTTCGAGACGTACTTCTGCCTGGGGGCGGGCTTCGACAACATCAACAACCTGGCGCAATTGAGCATCGGCATGCGCGCCGACGACGCGTGTCGCGCCTTCCTCAACGGCAATACGGTGCCATTCCACACAGGCCAAGCCTTCGGTGCCGGCGTGGTCACTGTGACCAGCTACGTGCTCGCGAACATCGGCGGTGTCTTGGGAACGAACACGTTGCGCATCCAAGTCGACAACATCAGCGGCGTAGCGATGGGGCTCGACGTGGTCTCGATGGTGACGGCGCCGTCGTTCACCGCACTGAAGCCTGATTGCTGTTCGAACGCGGGCGCGCTCCAGGGAATCAAGTTCCACGACTTGAACTCGAACGGCGTGCGCGACATCGGCGAACCCACGCTCACGGGTTGGCCGATCCTGTTGAGTGGTTCCAACGGTCTCTTGGTGCCGACTGTCACCGACAGCCAAGGCTTCTACAGCTTCGTCGGCTTGGATCCGGCGACCTACACGCTGACTGAAACGATGCAGTCCGGTTGGACGCAAACGGCGCCGCTCTCGGGCTCGCATGTCGTCGCCCTCAGCGGGATTCAGGGTGTCAACAACCTCGACTTCGGCAATGTGTTCAGTGGGCCGCCGCCGCCGGCGGTCTACTGCACCGCCGGTACGACGACGAACGGTTGTAACGCGTCGATCTCGGGCACGGGTGTGGCGAGCGCGACTGCGGGTTCGGGCTTCACGATCAACGTCGCCAACGTCGAGGGTGGCCAGAACGGCATCCTCTTCTATGGCTTGGCCTCCGCGAGTAGTTCTTGGGGCAGTGGCTCCTCGAGCTTCCTGTGCGTCAAGTCGCCGCTCGAACGCATGGGCGTCCAATCGACCTCAGGCACCCACGGTGCGTGCGACGGCTCGATGTCGATCGACTGGAACACCTACTACGCGGTGAATCCCCTGGCGATAGGCCATCCGTACGCGCCGGGACTCACCATCTACGCGCAAGCCTGGTTCCGCGATCCGCCGGCGCCGAAGACGACCAGCCTCTCCAACGGCTTGAGCTTCAACGTCAATCCGTAGTTCGAAGCGCACGACGCAACGCCGGAACCTGAGCCGGTGTGAGTGAAACGAGGCCGATCGCAAGCAGCGGTCGGCCTCGTTCGTTTGTCGAGCAACGCTCGCACGCCGAACGAGCGCGAGCAGTTCGACGGGCCGGCGCGAAGCATGCGTGAGCCGCTCGACGCACGCAGTCACGGCCGCACGTCAGTCGACAACGCACGTCAGTCGATGGCGTTCGCGCCACACGACGCGTGGCTCGCAGCGTCGCGTCCTTCAGGCGACTACTTCGCAACGCCGGCCGCGATGCGTGCGCGGCACAGCTTCAAGG
>CAYHRR010000408.1:0-4275 GCA_964358875.1 uncultured Planctomycetaceae bacterium
ATGCGTGCTCATGCGTCGAGAAGGGCCATCATGCTTGCGCTCGCGCGTGTGTCTGTTTGCTTACGAGTATGTGCTTGCGAGTGCGTGCACTCGTGCTTGCGCTTGCGTGCTTGAGAGTGCTTGCGTGCGCGTGCTTGCGTGCGCTTGCGTGCGCGTGCGTGCGCTTGCGTGCGCTTGCGTGCGCTTGCGTGCGCGTGCGTGCGCGTGCGCTTGCTTGCGTGCGCTCTTGGTTTGACTTCCGCGCGCGGCTCAGCCGTCCTTCTTCGCTTCACCGCTCGCCGCGTCCTTGGCGGCTTTTGCTGCTTCTTTGGCGGCCTTTTCGGCTTCTCGCGCGGCGCGGCGTTCTTCGCGGGCCTTGTCTTCGACTGCGATCGCGGCGTCGAAGGCGGTGACGTGCGGCATTTCTTCGTCGTAGAGCCAGGCGTGGAGGACTTCGCGTGCTGCTTTGGTGGATCCTGCTTCGACGTGCGCGAGGAAGTCCTCGACCGTCACGTTGCCGTTCTTGTGCTGCACTAGGAAGCTGCGCACGAGTTGCAGGAACACTTCGTCGCCGACTGCGCCGCGCAGCGCGTGAAGCGCGAGCGGTCCGCGCACGTACGTGCCGGCGCCGAACAGCTCGCGCATCGTCGGATTCGCCGGCGGCGAGAGCGTTGCCTTGCGCAGCATCGCGTAGCGCGCTTGGATCATCTTGTCGAAGCGCTCCTTGCCCTTGGTCGACTCGGTGTACATCCACGCCGCGTACTCGGCGAAGCCCTCGTTCCACCAGATGTCGCGCCAACTGTGGAGCGTGACCGAGTCGCCGAACCACTGGTGCGCGAGCTCGTGACAGATCACCGACTCCATGCCGACGCCCGCGCCGTACACGGGAATCGTCTGCGTCTCCAGCGCTCCGCCGATCTCGAGGTTCGAGAGGATGCCGCCGCAAATCTCGAACGGGTAAGGGCCGAAGGTGTCGCCCAGGAACTTGATGATCTCCGGCGTCTTCTCGAAGCCGCGGCGCGAACTCGCCTTCGACGAGGGCGTGAAGTAGTTGACGATCTTCAGACCGTTCGGACCTTCGAGCTCGGCGGTCTCGAAGTTCGCGATCGCGATCGTGAGCAAGTAGCTCGCCATCGGGTCGCGCGCGCTCCACACGAACGTGCGCCGCGTGTCGGCGTCGACGGTCTCGACCAGCGTGCCGTTGGCGACGGCCATCAACGGCTTGGGCACGGTGATGCGCAACGTGTAGAGCGCCTTGTCGCGCGGATGGTCGTTGCACGGGAAGAAGGTCTTGGCGCCGTTGGGTTCGCTGAACACGTACAGCTCGCCGTCGCTCGGCAGCCAACCGAGCTTCTCGACGGGAATGCTCGGATCGGCGACGGCTTGCGGCACGCCGCCGTACACGACGACGGTGCGAAACGTCGCACCTGCGGCGATCGCGTGCGAGGGCGTGATCACGAGTTCGTCGCCTTCGCGCGCGAACATCGCGGTCGACGCGTCGACTTGGATCGTTTTGATCTCGAGGCCGTGGAAGTCGAGGTTGAAGCGCGACAGCTCGTGCTCCGCGCGCGCAGTGATCGTTGCGCTTGCATCAATCGGCCCGTCGACGGCGTCGAGCGCGAAGGCGAGGTCGTAGCGCTCGACGTCATAGCCGCCGTTGCCGAAGGTAGGGAACATCTCGTCGCCCATGCCGACTGCGCCGAAGGTCGCGTTCGCTGCAGTCGCGACGACAGGATCCGCCGGAGCTCCGTGCTCGCGCTGCGCAGCTACGGGCGCGGATGCGCCCGGCGTCGAGCACGCGGCGAGGACGGACAAAAGGGCGAGCGAAAGAACGCGGTAGTGGAGTTTTTTCATGGCGTCGTTGTGAGGGGCTCCGACGTTAGCGAGCACGCTCGCGGCGCACAGTCGGTGAGGCGCGAAATCTGCGCCTTGCGACGCGGTTCTTGCGTGGCAATCGCGCCGCGCCGCGACCAAGATGGCGCGCCCGACGCGAGGTGACGCATGGTCCGCTTGAACCGCATTTACACGAAGACCGGCGACGACGGCACGACCGGTTTGGGCGACGGCGCGCGCTTGCCGAAGCACCATCCGCGCATCGCTTCTTACGGCACGGTCGACGAGCTCTCGAGCTTGATCGGCGTCGCGCTCGCGCACGGCGTCGACGACGCGACGCGCGCGCTGTTGCTCGCAGTTCAGAACGATCTCTTCGACGTCGGCGCGGATTTGTGCGTGCCCGGCAGCGCGGGCGACAAGCTGCGCATCGACGCGACGTACACAGCACGGCTCGAGCGTGCGCTCGACCTTGCCAACGAGCCTCTGCCCGAGCTCAAGAGTTTCGTTCTTCCGGGCGGTAAGCCGGCGGCTGCATGGTTGCATCTCGCACGCACGGTGTGCCGCCGCGCAGAGCGCTGGGTTACGACGCTCGCGGCTGCACCCGAGGAAGTAGGGCGCGTCAATCCGGAAGTCGTGCGCTACCTCAATCGACTCTCGGATTTGCTGTTCGTGCTCGCGCGCGCGGCGAACGACGGCGGTGCGCTCGACGTATTGTGGAAGCCCGGCGCGAACCGTGGTTGAGAGCGGCTTTGCGCGCGCGCTCGTCAGCGGACGCGTGCAGGGCGTCGGCTTTCGATGGCACACGCGAGCGCTTGCGCGCGAGCTCGGGCTGAACGGTTGGTGCGCGAATTTGTCCGACGGACGCGTCGAGGTGTGTTGCGAAGGCGCAGAGCCGCGTGTCGCCGAGTTGCTTGCGTGGCTCGCGCGCGGGCCGAACGGTGCGTGCGTCGAGCACGTTTACGTCGAGCACGAGCGCGCTGCGCCGAGCTTGTCGCTCGCCTCGTCGCGTCAGTCGTTCTAGTCGGCCGCCGGCGGCGCGGCGACGTGTCGCAACACGACACTCGCGCGCGTCGTGGCGAAGGCGCCCGTGAAGCGCGCGAGCAACGCATCGTGCGGCGTGGTGTCTTTCGATTTCGCCTGCAGCTCGAGCTCGTCGAGCAACTCGTCGAGGTCGCTCGCTTCGAGCGTGTGGCAGTGTTCCCGAAGCAGCGCAGCGTTGCGCTCGAGTGCCGCCATGTCACCGTCGCGCAGTGCTCGCTCGACGGCCGTGCCGAGCGCATCGATGCGCGCGAAGTCGGAAGCGCTGAGCGCGGGGCGCGGGAGCACCGCCAGGCGTTCGATCACCGCCGACAGGTCGGCGGGATTGAAGGGCTTGGCGATGTAATCGTCCATGCCGGCAGCGAGGCACTCTTCGCGATCGCCCGCCATCGCATTGGCGGTCATCGCCACGATCGGAATGTGCGTCGCCGTGCCGTGTTCGGCCGCCCGAATGCGCCGTGTCGCTTCGAAGCCGTCGAGCTCCGGCATCTGACAGTCCATGAGCACCAAGTCGAAGTGCGCGCGCGCGAGCGCCTCGAGCGCAGCTTGTCCGTTGCCCGCAATCTCGCAGCGAAAGCCGAGCTTCTCGAGCGTGCGTGCCGCGACCTTCTGGTTCACGAGATTGTCCTCGGCGACGAGAATGCGCAGCTTTCGGCGCTCGCGCATCTGATCGAGCGAGTGCTTCGTGACGATGCGCGTGTGACTCAGGCGCGCGGGCGTCTGCGGCGTCGCGACCAACGTCGCCAGGCAGTCGAACAACTGCGATTGCTTGATCGGTTTGGTGAGGTAGGCGGAGCAACCCGCGCTCTCCATGCGTGCGACTTCGCCCAGACCGTCGACCGATGTGAGCATCACCAGCTGCACGTCCGCGATGACCGCTTCGGCCTTGATCCGGCGCGCCAACTCCTCTCCGTCCATGCCCGGCATCTGGTAGTCGATCAGACCCAAGGCGAAGGGCTCGCCCGCAGACTGCGCAGCGCGCAGCGTTTCGAGGGCCGCGGCGCCGTCGCTGACTTCGGTGTGCTTGCAGCCCCAGGAGGTGAGTTGCAAGCGCAGGATCTTGCGATTGGTGGCGTTGTCGTCGACCACGAGCACGTTGAGGTTGCGCAAGCGCTCGGGAATCGCGAAGGCCAGCGACGTGGTCGCGGCTTGTTTCGCTAGCACCACGGTGAAACGAAACGTCGAGCCCTCGCCGAGTCGGCTTTCGACTTCGATCGCGCCGCCCATCAATCCGACGAGTTGCTTGGAAATCGCGAGGCCGAGTCCTGTGCCGCCGAACTTGCGCGTCGTCGATGCGTCGACTTGGCTGAACGGTTGGAACAAGCGATCGCGCACTTGCGGCGGAATGCCGATGCCCGTGTCGGTCACCGAGAAGCGCAGCGTGGCGTGCTGCTCCGTTTCCTCGACCGATTCGACCTGCAGGAC
>CAYHRR010000409.1:0-4250 GCA_964358875.1 uncultured Planctomycetaceae bacterium
GCACTCAATCGTTCGATCGCGACCACCAACGCGACCTACACGCAAGTCGGCGCCGTCGGACCCGGCGCGGCGGTGCCGGGCGCGACGACGATCGACGTCGTGTTGGTCGACGCGCGCACCTTCGCGCCGATTTCAGGCGCGCTCGTCTTCGTGCACGAGGATCTCGGCGCGTCCTATGACTTGGTCGACGTCGGCACCAGCGACGGCAACGGCTTCGTGCAGGTCGAAGCGGCGCTGATCGGCGAGTCGATCGTCACGGTCGACGCCTCCGGCTACGACCTGTTCTCGTTCCATGGCCTGCCCGTCGATCGCATGAGCGTGCCGCTGACGCGCACGGGCACACTGGGCGCTGCGTTGACCGGCAGCCTGACGACGTCGAGCGACATCCTCGACGCCTTCGATCGGCTCGCGATGGACTCGCGGCGCTTCGATGCGCTCGAACCGTTGATCTCGGTGGACACCTGCACGTACGCGGCGGCGACCGACACCACGGTCTGCTCGGTCGGGCCGAGCACGGTGCGCGCCGGTCCGACCGGGGCGACGGGCTTGGTCGCCGTCGAGTTGCCCTTCGGAACTTTTGGTTTCAGCGCCGCGACCTTCCTGCGCGGCTACGCGCTCGCGGTGCCGATCGGCGGCGCCTCGCCGGCGCAAGCGACCACAGCGACGCTGACGGTCGGAGCGTTGTTGAGCGACGCCTCCGTTCCCCAAGAAGAGCGCGCGCTCGCCGGACCGACGCCGACGCTCGATGCGAGCAGCGCGTTCGGCATCGTGCTCGCGCAACAAAGCGGCGAGCCGCGCGTGATCGTCGAAGCGCACATCCCCGGCATCGACGGACCGGTGCTCGCCGGGCTGGGCGCTGCACTCGATCCGATCGGCGCACCGGCGCAGAGTTGGTCCGTGCGCAGCGCGATTCCGGGCGTCGTCGATCCGACGGCGGGCAAGTACGTCGGCGACACTGTGGGTGAGTTGTTCGACAACGGCACGTTGCAGGGCGACTTGATGTTGCGTTGCGAGGTGCGCGACACCTTGGGTGGGCGCAGCGCCTTGCGCCTGCCGTTCGCGACCGTGCCGGTGCTCGCCACGTTGCCCGCCTTGCCGTTGATCGTGTCGCCGCTGCCGAGCTCGACGACCGCAGGCGCGGACTACGACGTCGTGTTCGCCGACGTGCTCGCCGACGCCGGCGACCCGGGTTTGTACCGCGTCACGTTGCTCGACAGCGCCGGTCGCAGCTGGGTCGTGTGGCGCATCGACACGAGCGGACTGGCGCGCACGATTCACCTGCCCGACATCGCCGCGGACGCAGGCCTGCCGCTCGCCTCCGGGAACATCGCCGGTCGCGTCGCGGCCTTCGCCTGGCCGACCGCCGACCCGAGCGAGTTGTTGTTCTCGGACATCGCTGCTTCCGCGGAACTGCTCAGCGAAACGCCGCCGTTCGTGTGGTCGCAGCCCTGACGGGGCGAGCGTGGCCGGGCGCCGATCGGCGCGCGCACCGATCTCGGTTGCCGCATGCACCGCGCGCTGAGGTACGAGCACGCCGCGCAGCGACGAAGCGCTGAGGCTCGCGCACGTGCGCTTGCAAGTGCAGGTCGACTTGCGGCGCATCCGCCTGCGACGCATCCGCCTGCAACGCATCCGCCTGCGACGCATCCGCCTGCGACGCATCCGCCGTTGCGCCGTCAACGCCCGGTGTTTTCGCGGTCTCGCAAGGCGCTTGGCGAAGGGCTCGCGCTAGAATCCGCGCACATTTCGCGGGTCGCGCGCGGCGCGCTCGCACGTTCGCTTCACTCCCACGTCGATCGCACGCCATGACTTTCGCCTCCAAGCGCAACGCTCTCTCCATCGCATTCCTCGCCATCGTCGCCTTCGCGCAGTCGAGCTGCAACTCGACGCACGTGCCGCGCGGCGCAGACAACGAGGGCCTCGTCACCGGCCGCTTGCTCTCGGTCAATCCGCTCGAAGTCGTCGTGTTGCCGATCGAGAACCACACGGGCGACGCGAGCGTGCCGTGCGCCGCGATGCGCGAGCAGTTCCAGCAGGGACTGGTGCAGTTGCGCTACTCACCGTTGGCGCTCTCGTTCGTCGATCGCAGCAGCGGTGTGGTCGAAGCGAGTTACAAGCCCGGTGCGCTCGGCGAGCACGCCGTGCTGCGCGTCGTGCTGACCGGCTGGGATGACTCGCGTTGGAAGTCCCACGCGCACTTGGTCGTCGATGCCGACATCTACATGCTCGACGCCGCCAATCCGGATCCGTCGATGGCGCTGTGGGGCGGTCACGCCGTGCGCACGGTCGATCTCGAACTGCAACGCAACAGCGTCGCCGGCGACGAAGCACTCCGTCAGCGCGCGGTCGAAGAAGTCGTCAGCGGCATCCTGGGCTCGCTGCCCGCGCGCAATCCCGAGCGCTCCAACGGCCCGACGCGCTGACGCTCCGGCGCGCTGACGCCCCGGCGTCCGAGACTCCGAGCTGTTCCCCGACCGCTCCTATAGATGGAGGCGAACGGGCCCTGGGTGGCCGCAGTGGGTGCGAAGGCCAGGCTTGAGGCGCGCCGGCGGCTCGCTATACTCCCCGCCCTCGCGATGGATCGGTGAGTTCCCGATCGGTCGCGGCGCGCAGCTCCCACGAGCGGCGCGCAGGCCGGATCTCGACGCACTGCGCGTCACCGGCGCACCTGGTCACCGGAGGCTTCCTGGCCCCTGGAGACCCGGCAAGTTCCGAGGAGCTCAACCCGCAGCCACCACTAGGAGATTGCCATGGCAATCGCAGCGGAACGCAAGACGCAGATCGTCACTGAATTCGCCGTCCAGAAGGGCGACACCGGTTCGCCCGACGTGCAAGTCGCGTTGCTCACCGAGAACATCAAGCACCTGACCGAGCACCTGAAGGTGCACCGCAAGGACTACACCTCGCGCCGCGGTCTGCTGATGATGGTCGGCAAGCGCAGCAAGCTGCTCAAGTACCTCCGTGCCCGTGCGCCGGAACGCTACTTGGCCGTGCTCAGCAAGCTCGACCTGCGTCGCTAGGGCGCGCAGGCAGTGGGATCGATGACCGTCGGCAACGCGCACGCGAGTCAGCTCGCTTCGTTCGTACCCGGGCGCGTGAATTCTCCACGACGCTGCGCTACGCGAGCGGACGCGATCCAACAACGCTCGGGGCGCGAACGCCCAACCTGAAAACAGCGCGACGGTCTGCGGCAAACGCAGGCCGTCGCGTTCGCGCTTTGCCGGCCGCGCAGCAGCGCAGCGGCGGCGCGAACCACGCACAATTTTTTGAAGACGACAGAAGACAAAGAGGAAATCAGACATGACTAGCCAATACGTTCGCGTCGAACGCGAACTCACGGGCGGGCTCAAGCTCGCTCTCGAAACGGGCCAGATGGCCCGCCAAGCGCACGGCGCCGTGATCGCCACCCTCGGCGGCACGCGCTGCTTCGCAGCCGTTTGCATGGGACCGGAGAAGGACGGGCAGGACTTCTTCCCGTTGACGGTCGACTACCGCGAGAAGGTCGAAGCTGCGGGCAAGATCCCGGGCGGGTTCTTCAAGCGCGAGGGTCGTCCGACGACCAAGGAGATCCTCACCATGCGCCTGACTGACCGCGCCATCCGGCCGCTGTTCCCCGAGGGGTTCAAGGCCGAGGTGCAGGTGATGAGCCACTCGCTGACCTACGACGGCGTGATCAATGCCGACGTCGTCGCGATGATCGCCTCGTTCGCCGCGACGCACATCAGCCAGTTGCCGTTCCACGGCGCGATGGGCGCGGTGCGCATCGGTCACCTCGACAACGCACTCGTCGTGTTCCCGACCGACGATCGCCGCAAGAGCGAGTCGCGTCTCGACCTCGTCGTCGCCGGCCACATGGAAGGCCTGTGCATGGTCGAAGCCGGCGCCAAGGAGTTGCCCGAGAGCGAGATGATCAACGCACTCGAACTCGCGCACACCGTGATCAAGGAGATCGCGGAACTGATCGAGGAATTGCGCACGAAGGCCGGCAAGCCCAAGGCCGCTTGGACGCCGCCCGCGCACGACCCGGTGCTCGCCGCCGCCGTCGAGAAGTTCAAGCCCGCGCTCGCCGAAGTGATCTTCACTCCGGGCAAGCACGACCGCCACGAAGCGCTCGCCAAGGTGACCGATGAGTGCCGCGCCAAGTTGACGGCCGGCATCACCGACGAGAAGGAGCTTCAAGCGCGCACGAAGAAGGTCAAGGCGCTGCTCGAAGAGCTGATCGCACGCGTCGAACGCAACGCGATCATCGA
>CAYHRR010000410.1:0-4249 GCA_964358875.1 uncultured Planctomycetaceae bacterium
ACAGGCGGTGATGGCGAAGCGGTTCTTCGAGACACCACCGCGCGTCACCGTGGCGAGGCTGAATCCCAACGGCAGCATGAACGACATCGAAACGAGGTTGAGCACGATCGTGTTCGCCGCCAACTCGTCGGTGCCCAGGCGACCTGCCGCGAGCGCTGCGATCTGAAAACCCCAGATTTCGGCCGCGAAGTGCGCCGAAATCGGCGCTCCGACCTTCACGATCGAGAGCAGCGCCCGCAGCTCGAACGCGGCGCGGCTCCACGGACACCACGCGCCCTCGTGCAAGCGTCCCGCGCGGATCATCGCGAACAACACGAGCGGCATCGCGCACTGCACGATGCACGTCGCGATGCCCGAGCCGAAAGCGCCGAGCGCCGGCGCCCCGCAGTGTCCGAAGATCAGCACCCAATCGAGTCCCAGGTTCAACACGTTCGCCGCGAGCGCGACCCACAGCATCGGCTTGAGGATCCCGCGACCTTGCAGGTATTGGCGCAGCGCCTGGAACACCAAGAAGGCCGGCAGCGAGGGCAGTTGAACGAGCACCCAGCGCTGCGCTTCGGCCGCGAGCGTTGCGTTTTGCCCGCACAGCACGAGCACGTCGCGCGTGAAGCACCACAGCACCGCGATCGGCAGCGTCGCGAGCAATGCGATCACGATGCCGCGTTGCAGCGCTCGCGCCGCAGCGTTTCCGTCGCGCGCGCCGTGTGCCTGCGTCACGAACGGATCGATGCCGAGCACGAGCCCCATGCCGAGCATCACCGTGCCGATCTTCCAGATGTTGCCGAGCGCGACCGCCGCCAGCGCGTCCTTGCTGACGTGGCCGACGAGCAACATGTCGACGGTGCCGAGCGCCATCATCGACACCTGCGTCAGCACGATCGGCCAGGCCAGCCGCGCCAGGATGCCGGCCTCGGTGCGAAGCGTGGTCGGAGCAACGAGCGGAGTGTTCATGCGCGCGAGCGAAGCGCGGGAGTGTAGCGGCGTCGCGCGCTGGCCGCGGAGCGGTCAGTGGAAGCGAAAGCGTCGCGCAGCGAGCGCACCGAGCACGAACGCACCGCTCGCGAGACACACGAGTGCCGCGACCGCGCCACTCGCGCCCGTTTGGAAAATCACCAAGCGGTGCAGCGCGTTCATCACCCAGCCCGTCGGCAAACAGCTCGACAGCTGCTGCATCCAGCGCGGTGTGATCTCGATCGGCCACCAACAACCACCGAGCGCGGCGAGCACGTTCGAGGTCAGCACGCCGATGCCGATCACTTGGCCCTCGGTCCGCGTGAACGACGCCACGAGCAGCGCAAGCGAGGTCACGAAAGCAGCCCAGAACAAGAGCACGAGCGCGACCATCGCCAAGTCGGGCCCCCAATCGAGTCCGAACAGCAGCGTGCCGACGACCATGCTGAAAGCGATCTGCACCAAGCCGAGCGAGAGCACGCCCAACCACTTCCCGAGCAGGATCTCCACGCGCGAAAGCGGCGCGGATGCCAAGCGTCGCAGCAATCCCAAGCGACGATCGATGACGATCCCGATCGCGCCCGACGTCAACAGCACGATCATCGTGAACATCACCAACGTGCCCGGGATCGACTGATCGCGCCCGCTCGGGATCGTGCGGCGCTCGCCGGCCGGCTTGATGTCGAACTGCAGCGAGCGCGGCCGCGCGCCGAGTGCGAGACACGCTTCGCGCGACGGCACTTCCTTCGCCGCGACGCTCGCGACGACGTCGGCGAGGACCGAGTAGGCCGCGCGCGACACGCGAAAACGATCGAGTTCTCCGGCGTTTCCGCTCTCCGCGCGTTCGATGTGCAACGTCGTGCTTTCGCCGTTCAACACGGCCGCGCCGAAGCCTGCCGGAACGCGCAGCACGCGCGCGGGCAACTCCTCGGTCGCCTCGAGTTCGCGCACCCGCGTCACGGCGAAGTCCGTCTCGGCAAGCCGGCGCTCGAGTTCGTCGACCACCCAACCGCCGTCGTCGGGAACGACCATCACGAGCGCATCGCGCTCGTCGGCCTCGTCACCGGGCCCGCCTTGGATCGTGCTGAAGAAGTAGAAAAACACGATCGGCATCACGAAGGTCCAGATCCAGGTCTCCTTGTGACGCAGCGTGCGCGCGAGGTCGGAACGAGCCAAGAACAGCACGTTGCGCAGCATGCTCAAGCCCTCGCAAAGCGCTCGAGCCGCCACGCGCACACGCCGTACAGAAGCGCTCCGCACAGCGCGAGTCCCAGGCCGCCGGATACGAGCGCGCCGAATTCGACGCCCTCGAAAATCAACGCATTGAGCCGCGCCAGCGACCAGCCGTTGGGCGTGAGCTTGCCGATGTTCGCGAGCCAAGTCGGCATCGCCTCGAAGGGAATGAAGCTGCCGCCGACCATCAACAGCGGAAACAGCACGAGATTGCCGATCAGCCCCGCGCCGCGCTGCGACGACGCGCACAGCTTGATCAGCAGCATGCCGAGATGCAGCACGAGTCCGGTCGCGCTCGCCCACAGCGCCGCGATCGCCATGCGCGCGGGATCGAGATCGAACGTGACGCAAGCCAGCGCGCAGGCGATCGTCGCGACGAAGAGCATCGTCAGCCAACTCGCAAGCAGCTTGCCCGCGAGCACCGGTCGCAGTCCCAAGGGCCCGACGCACGCGCGCCGCCACGCGCCGACGGCGCGCTCACGCCACACGTCGTCGGCCAGTCCCTCGGCCATGAACATCAACGCCATCAGCAACATGCTCGGCAGATAGAAACTCGCGAGCGAGCGCTGCGGGCGCACTTCGCCTGCGGAGGCGCGCACGGAGCTTTCCACGCTGATCACCGGGGGAAACACGTACTTGCCGATGCGTTCCATGTCGCGCCGAACGGCGACGGCTGCCTCGGCCATGCGCAGCTCTTCGACGACACCGCCGCTGCGCGCGCCGGCGACGAGCGCGCGCAACTCGTCGCCGAGCACGCGGTGCGCGTAGAACACGGCCTCGCGCACCATCGTCAACATTTGCTCGATGATGCCGGGCAAGATGCGCTGCGCGGGGTTGGTGCGCACTTCGAGGGTCAACGGCAACTCGTCGAACAAGGCCTCGCCGAAGCCCGTGGGAATCACGATCAATCCGGACGCATCGCCGGCGTCGAGCTCCGCGCGCGCCTGGGTTTCGTCGAGCACGCGCGCCTCGATGACACCGGCTTGCTTGGACGACAGCACGCTGACCAGCGCTTGCGAGGCGAACGACTCGTCGTGATCGACGACGAGCAGCACAGCCTTCGGCGCGGGTCCACTCGAGCCGCCCATGGCCAGCACGATCAGGCCTCCGATCGCGATCGGAATCCCGATCCACAAGAGCAACGCGAACGGATCGCGCATGCGCCGCAGCAGGTCCTTGACCGTTGCCGACCACGCGAACGAAAGCGCGTCCATCGCTACTCGCGCAGGTCCTTGCCCGTGAGCGCGATGAACAAGCTCTCGAGACTCGGCTGCTTCACGGTCGTCTCGCGCACTTCGCAGCCGGCGTTCGCGAGCGCGCCGAAGATCGACGCAAGGCGCCGCGAGGCATCGCGCGCCGACAGCGTCAGCGAATGCGCTTCGGCCGCGACAACGCTGATCTCGCCCAGCATGTCGAGCGCCCTGCGCGCGCCCTCGACGTCGAACACGCCGTTGAGCACGAGCACATCGCGTTCACCGAGTTTCGAGCGCAGCTCCGTGAGCGTTCCCGCGGCGATGATCACGCCGTGGTCGACGATCGCGAGCCTGTCGCACAGCTCCTCGGCCTCCTCCATGTAGTGCGTCGTGTAGACCACGCACATGCCTTGCTTCGCACGGCGCCTGACGAGTTCGAGCAGCTTGACGCGCGACTGCGGATCGACGCCGACGGTCGGCTCGTCGAGCAGCAACACGCGCGGTGTGTGCACCAGCGCGCAACCGAAGTTGAGGCGCCGTTTCATGCCGCCGCTGAAGCGCGACACCGGCTCCTTGGCGCGGTCGGCGAGTCCTATTTCTTCGAGCACTTCGTCGACACGCGCGCGCAACACCGCGCCGCGCAGTCCGTAGGCCGCGCCCCAGTACTCGAGGTTTTCGCGCGCGCCGAGGTCCTCGTACAAGGCGAGTTCCTGCGGCACGACGCCGAGCGACGCGCGCGCCGCACGCGCAGCGCGCACGACATCGTGGCCGAGCACGCGCACACTGCCCGAGGAGGGCGCGAGCAACCCGCTGATGCAGCCGAGCGTCGTCGACTTGCCGGCGCCGTTGGGACCGAGCAGTCCGAAGATCTC
>CAYHRR010000411.1:0-4247 GCA_964358875.1 uncultured Planctomycetaceae bacterium
GGAGCACCCGAGCCTCGCACAGTTCTTCGTGCGCCGGCTGCGCGACGGCGCGCGCCCGTTCCCGGCCGAGGCCGAGGTCTTGCCCGCGCCTTGCGACGGACGGCTGCAGGCCTGCGATCCGATCCGCTCCGGCAGCGTGCTCCAGGCGAAGGGCCGCGCCTATCCGGTGCGCGAAATCCTCGCGGGCCTCGGCGACGACGTCGACCTCGAGGGCGGCCACGCCTGGACGATCTACCTCTCGCCGCGCGACTACCACCGCGTGCACACGCCGCTCACCGGCGGCTTGAGCGCCGTGCGTTGGACCGACGGCGCGCGTTACTCGGTTGCGCCGAAGGTCCTCGCCGCGCGCGAGAAGGTGCTGTCGGTCAACGAGCGCGCCGTGTTGCGACTCGACGGCGAGCACGGCCCGCTGTTCCTCGTGATGGTCGGAGCGCTCAACGTCGGACGCATTCGTGTGGTCGGCATCGAAGTGCAACGCGACGGGCGGAATGTGCAACGCGAAGGGCGGAATGCGCAACGCGAAGGGCGGAATGTGCAACGCGAAGGGCGGAACGCGCAGCACAGCGGCGTGCTCACGCCGCCGAAGGAACTCGCGCGCGGCGACGAGCTCGCACGTTTCGAGATGGGCTCGACCGTCGTGCTGATCGCACCGCCGAAGAGCTACGTCCCCGCCGCGGAACTGTCACTCGGCCAAGCGATCCGCATGGGCCAGGTGATCGGACGCATGTAATCGAGCCCCATGCCGTCGATCGAAAAGGACCGTCGACTCGCGCGCCTGTTCACCAGCGTCGTGCTCGGCAACTGGGACGAGTTGCGCGCGCTGCGACGCGCGGCTCCGGACGGAGAACCCGACCGCGAGTGGCGCGAGGCGTTGCTGCAGGCCCACGTTTTCGCGGGCTTTCCGCGCGTCGTCGAGGCCTACGGCGTGTTGCAGTCCGCCGGCGGCTTGGGAGTGATCGGGCGCGACGAACGCCTGCAGGAAGCCGAGCAGCCCGAGCGCGGTCGCGAGCTCTTCGCGCGCATTTATGGCGAGCACGCGCCGAAGGTCGCGGGCTTCCTCGAGGACAGTCATCCGGATTTCGCCGACTGGATCCTCGGTCACGCCTACGGGCGTGTGTTGACGCGTCCCGGACTCGCCGCGCACAAGCGCGAGCTTCTGGCGGTGTGCGCGCTCGCAGCCTTCGGTCAGGAGCGCCAACTCGCCAGCCATGTGCGCGGAGCCCTGCGTTGCGGCGCGCAAGCCGCAGACGTGCGCACGCTGCTCGAATGCGTGCGCGATCTGATCGGCGGCGAGCGTTGCGACCACGCGTTGCGCGTCGCGGAACGCTTCGTCTGATCAGCGCACGTCGTAGGCGGCGCGCAGCGTCGCCGCGAGGATGCGCACCGGCTCTAGCGAACGGATCTGAATCGTCTTGTCGCCCGTCGCGTTGAGTTCCGGCCGTTTCGGCGACTCGCGGTCGAGCGCCTTGCCGTCGATCGACACGACGACCTCGCCGCGGTCCTGACGCAACTCGACCTTCAGCTTGTAGGTCGCGTCCTCTTTGAAGCCGTCGAACTCGGTGCCCTTGCGGCCTTCGAGCACGTCGGCGATCAACTGGTCGAAAGCGCCCGCATCGCCGGCGGCGATCTTGTAGCGACTCTTCAAGCCCGGCTCGCGCGGCCCGACGAACACGACGTGGACGCCGGCGACCGTCAGCGCGAGCAGGCGCGGCGGACCGGACTCGCGCGGTTGCCGAAAATCGAGTTCGAAGGTCAGCGCCTGCTGCACGTCGAGCGGCGCGACCAGCTGCAGTGTCGGCCACACTTCCTTGCGCAGGTCGGCGCGTTCGTGCGCGCGTGGCGCCTGCCAACCGTCGACTTCATCGCGCCAATCGCCGCGCGCGAAGGCTCCGTTGTAGGCCGCGCCGAAGGCAAAGCGCATGCGCACGTCGCCGTTGCCCAGCATCTCGAACTCGCTCGGCCCGAAGGTGCGTTTCAAGATGTCGGCGTCGCTGAGCGCGAGCGCTTTCTCGATCGTGTCGCGGCGTTGACGCAGCAGATCCGCCTCGCGCCGCACTTCTTCGACATCGCCGTATTTCGTCAGCAGCTCGCGGATGCGCGCAAGTTGCGTGCGATCGAGCGCTGCGGGATCGCGCGCCGCGACGCGCACCTTGATCAACAACTCACGCGCGCGTTCGGCGATGTCCTGGTCGGCGCGCAGCGCTTCCTCGCCGCGCGCGGCGATGCGGCGCGCGAGATCCGGCACGAGCTCCGCCCACTGCGCATTCTCCGGCGTATCGAGGCGCACTTGCGCAGCTTCCTTGATGTCGCCGAGATGCCAACGCAGCAACGCGAGCTGCAAGCGCTGGTCGGCTGTCGGAGTCGCCGTCGCCAACCCGGCGAGACGTTCGAGTTCGACGCGGCCGAGCAGCGTCGCGCGCGAGCCGGGCAGTTCACGCAGGCACATCATCTGACCGGGCGCGTCGGGGCGCGCATCGTTCGAGCGGAAGCGAAAGCCGCGCTCGAGCACGCGGTTGCTCTCTTCGACGGACCCGCTGCGCGGAATGCCGCCCAGCGTGATCTCGAGCGGCGCGCGTGTGCTGCCCAACTCCTCGATCGCACGCGCTGCACGCTGCATCACGAGGTCGAGCACCTCGGCCTCGGTACGCAAACGGCGCACCTGCGCGCGCACCGGTTCGAGCGTCGGGCGCGCTTCGAGTTCGGCGAAACGCGCGGCGAGCTCGTCGAAACGACGCAGCGCCCACTTGTCTGCGACTTCGCGCACGTTGTCGTCGAGCACCGACAGCGCGTCGGCGCGACGGTTCTCGCGCTCGACGTGCTCGAGATCGGAACGCGCGGAGAGGTAGGCGAGCCGCGCACTACCGGAGACTTCGTCGAGTTCTTCGCCGACGATCAACCGATCGCGCGCGGCGATTTCGTTCCAGCCCGCGTCGAGTCGCTCGGCCGCACCTTCGAGAGTGCGGTCGCTCAGGCCCTGCAGCAGCGTCTCGCGCAGCGTCGCCACTTCATCGGCGCGCGCGCGATCCGCGACGCTCCAGGAATGCTCGAGCTGCTCGACGGCGCGCCGCACGACGTTGGCTTCGAGGCTCGCCGCGAGGATTTCGACGCGCTCGGGCGGAAAGCCCGCGATGCCGAGTTTCGATTGCGCGATCAACTCGGTGCCGCCCAGTTGCAGCGCAGCGCGCGCCGTGCGCCAACGTCCCGCCGCGCGCGCCGTCTCGCCGCGCTGCGCGACGCGCGCGTCGGCGTAGAAGTCGCGCACTTTCTGGTCGAGGTCTTCGAGCGCCGCGTTCATGTCGCGCTCGACCTCGTCGCGCTTGTGCGCGAAATCGAAGCGTGTCGCGACGTCGCGCGCTTGCTCGGGGTCGAGCTCGAGTTCGGCGCGCAACTTGGCCGGCGCGCCCGCGTCGATCCAGGCCAAGGCGCGCACGAAATCGCGCTCGCGGTGCCACAGGCGGCTGAGCTCCGCCTCGAATTGGCTGCGCGCCTGCGGCAACAGCTCGTCGTACAGACGCGCGCGGATCTCGCGCCGCACTTGCTGCAGGCGCGCGTCGAATTCCGGCGGGATGCGCTGCGCGAGATCGCCGAGGTGCGCGAGCGCCGGCGCGACCTGCGTCGCATCGTTGCGCGCGCTCGTCGCAAGTGCTTCGAGCTCTTCGAAGCGCGCTTCCACCGGCGCCGTCGCGCCCGAGCCTTTGTCCGCGCGCCACGGTTGCCACAGGGCGAGCGCGACCAGCCCGAGCGCGAGCGCACTCACCGCTGCGATGCGCACGAGCCGCGCGCGTCGCTCGCGCTCGCCGGCGAGCGGGTCGAGCGATCGTTCGCGCACGCTGACCGCGCGTCGTTCGCGGATGCGCTCGAGATCCTCGCGCAGATCCTTGGGATGCTGGTAGCGACGCTCCGCCGTGCGCGTCAGACACTTGCGCAGCACGAGGCACAGACCCTTGCTGAGTTCGGGCTCGAACTCCGTCGGATCGGGAACCGGCTGGTACAGCACGCCCGACAAAATCTCGGCCACGCTCTCGCCCGCGAAGGGCGGCCGACCGCAGGCGCAGTGGTAGAGCGTCGCGCCGAGCGACCAGATGTCGCTGCGCACATCGGCCGCGCTCGGGTCGCGCGCTTGCTCCGGCGAGATGTAGTGCGGCGTGCCGAGCGTTCCGCCCTGCGCCGTCAAAGCGGGATCGTCTTCGGCGAAGGCCAGGCCGAGGTCGACGAGGCGCGCGCGGCCGCTCGCTTCGATCAAGATG
>CAYHRR010000412.1:0-4230 GCA_964358875.1 uncultured Planctomycetaceae bacterium
TGACCGCGCTTGCCCTCGAGCGACTCCATCAAGCCGGTCTCTTCGCCGCAGATGTAGGCGCCCGCGCCCTTGTGCATCCAGATCTCGCAGCTGAAGGCGCTGCCCAGGATGTTCTTGCCGACCAGGCCCGCCTTGCGCGCTTCGTCGAGCGCCGCCTGCAGCCGGTTGTAGGACAAGCGGTACTCGCCGCGCACGTAGATGTAGACCGTCGACAAGCGCATCGCGTAGGCGGCGATCAAGCAGCCTTCGATCAAGCCGTGCGGGTCCTTCTCCATCAGCACGCGGTCCTTGCACGTGCCCGGCTCGGACTCGTCGGCGTTGACCGCGAGGTAGCGCGTGCGCGGATCCTTGCTCGGATCGGGCATGAAGCTCCACTTCATGCCGCAGGGAAAGCCCGCGCCGCCGCGGCCGCGCAAGCCGGAGTCCTTGACGACCTGCGTCACTTCCTCGGGTTTCCAAGGCTTTTTCAGCACATCGCCGAGGGCTTCGTAGCCGCCGTTGGCGCGGTACACCGCGAGTGTGTGCGAGTTCGCGAGGCGCGTGCGCGCGAGCAAGTAGGTCGGGAACTCCTTCACTTGACGGCCCTCAACACCTGCGACGCCTTCGCGTGGTCCAAGTCCTCGTGGTACACGCCGTCGAGGTCGAACATCGGCGCGTTGGCGCAGGCGCCTTGGCACTCGACGCGCACGACGGAGAACTTGCCGTCGGCCGATGTGCCGCCGACCGGCGCGCCGGTTTCCTTGCAGACGTGCGCGAGCAATTCCTCGCCGCCGCGCAAGGTGCACGAGATGTTGTGGCACACGCTGACGAGGTGCGCGCCGCGCGGCGTGAGCCGGAACATCGGATAGAAGGTCGCGACGCCGAAGACCTCGACCGGCTCGAGCTCGAAGTAGGCGGCGAGGTCCTCGATCGTCTCGGGCGACAGCCAGCCGCCTTGCTCTTCTTGGCAACGGTGCAGCGCGGGGATCAGCGCGGCGCGACGTTCCGGATAGTGCGTGACGAGTTCGTCGAACTCGCCCTTGAGTTTGTGCGCCAGTGCCATCAGCGATCGACCTCACCCATGACGAAATCCAGCGAGCCGATCAGCGAGACGGTGTCCGAGAAGAGTCGGCCTTGCATCAGTTGCGGCAAGGTCTGGATGTTCATCAGGCCGGGCGCACGGATGTGACAGCGCAACGGTTTCGAGGAGCCGTCGCTCGCGACGAAGAAGCCCAGTTCGCCCTTCGACGACTCGATGCCGTGGTAAGCCTCGCCGCGCGGCAAGCGCAGGTCGGTGACGACCTTGAATTGGAAGATCAGCTCTTCCATCGACGTGTGCACGAGCCCCTTGGGCGGCAACACGAAGCGCCGGTCTTCGAGCAGCACCTCGCCCTTGACCGTCTTCAAGCGTTCGAGCGCCTGACGCGCGATGCGCGCCGACTGGCGCATTTCCTGCATGCGCACGAGGTAGCGGTCGTAGCAATCGCCGACCGAGCCGATCGGCACCTCGAAGTCGTAGGTCGCGTAGCCCGAGTAGGGCATGTCGCGGCGCAAGTCCCAATCGACGCCGCTGCCGCGCGCGATCGGCCCGCTGAGCGACATGGCGAGCGCGTGCTCCTTCGAGACGACGCCGATGTCCTTGTGGCGGTCGTACCAGATGCGGTTGCGCGCGAGCAGCGCATCGAGTTCGTCGAGCGACGCGTCGAACTGCGCGAGGAAGGTCGAGACCTGCGCAGCGATCTTCTCGTCGACGTCCGCGTACACGCCGCCGATGCGCACGTACGTGTTGTTCATGCGGTGGCCGCTGTAGGCGTCGATCACGTCGTACAGCAGTTCGCGTTGACGGAACGAGTAGAAGAAGATCGTCACCGCGCCGAGGTCGATGGCCTGCGTGCCGATGTAGATGAGGTGCGCCATGATGCGGCTCAGCTCCATCAACAGGACGCGCACGACCTGCGCGCGCGGCGGCGCCTCGATGCCGGCGAGCTTCTCCACAGCCAGCGCGTAGCCGACGTTGTTCATCAACGGCTGCACGTAGTCGAGGCGGTCGGTGTGCGGGAAGAACTTGTGCCAGCCCAGCGATTCGCAGCTCTTCTCCTTGCCGCGGTGCAGGTAGCCGACGAACGGATCGCAGGCGACCATGCGCTCGCCGTCGAGCGTGACGACGAGGCGCAACACGCCGTGCGTCGCAGGGTGTTGCGGCCCCATGTTGAGCGTGAGCAACTCGCCGTGCAGCGGATCGTCGCTGGCGAGCGCATCGGCCGAAGGCACGCTCGGCGCGACGTATTCGAAAACCTGCTTGGTGGTCATCGCGACTCGCTCCAGCCTTCGCGGCGCCGTCGATCCCACTCGCGATAGAGCTTGTCGGGCTCGATGCCCTTGTGCGGAAACTCCTTGCGCAGCGGATGGTGCTCGTAACCGTCCGGCATCAACAGGCGGCGCAGGTCGGGATGACCGTCGAAGCGAATCCCGAACATGTCGAAGCACTCGCGCTCCATCCAATTCGCGCCGGGCCACAGGTCCGTGCAGGTCGGCACGCGCGCGTCCTGGCCGGAGATCGTGCAGCGCACGCGCAGGCGCTCCTTGTGGGCGGGCGCGAGCAACTGCCAGTTCATCTGGAAGCGCGGTTCGCGCGGGAAGTGATCGATCGCCGTCACGAACGTGCAGACAGCGAAGCCGGCGTCGTCGCGCAGGCGGCGCAGGGTTTCGTGCAGCACTTCGCGTGCGACGACGAGGCATGCGACACCGTCGGCGACCGGCGCGAGCTCGTAGGCGAGGCCCGCGAGGTTCGCGGCCCAGCGCGCGGCCGGAGGTTGCGCTTCGGCCGCAGCGACGTGCGGTCCGGCACTCGTGTCGCTCACGACTTCTTCTCCGTCTTGCGCGGCGCAGGATCGGCGCCGGCGTGGCGTGCTTTGGGATCGTGGGGGTGTTTGTCGCAGGCGCTCTTGGCCACGCCGGAATTCGGCTGGTAGCTGCGCTGTCCCGTGCCTTCCTCGGCGCGCGGTGCGGCCGGCGCGGCGAGCCAGCGACCGAGCGGATCCTCGCGCTCGATGCGCTTTTGCAGCTTCAAGATCGCGTCGATCACCGCGTCGGGCCGCGGCGGACAGCCGGGCACGTAGACGTCGACCGGCAAGATCGAATCGACGCCTTGGACGACCGAGTAGCTGTCGTACATGCCGCCCGACGAGCTGCACACGCCCATGGCGATGACCCATTTCGGATCGGGCATCTGGTCGTAGATCGTGCGGCAGGCCTCAGCCATTTTCCAAGTCAGGGTGCCGGCGACGATCAACAGATCGCACTGGCGCGGCGTGAAGCGCGCGGCTTCGGCGCCGAAGCGCGCCAGGTCGAACTTCGGCCCGAACATGGCCATCATCTCGATGCCGCAGCAGGACAGACCGAGCGGCATCGGCCACAGGCTGTTCTTGCGGCTCCAATTGATCAGCCAATCCGTGCGCGTCGCGACGAACCCGAGTTGGTTGCCGTCGACGCCGGACGCCGCGCCGAGGCTGCCCACAGGCTTCAGCGATCCCACTCGAGACCTCCCTTGCGCCAGACATAAGCGAGGCCGAGCGCGAGCACGCCGACGAAGCCCGCGACTTCGCACAGCACGATCGGACCGAGGCCTTGGTCCGCCAACCAGCGCGACGACGCGGCCCAGGGAATCAGGAAGATCGACTCGACGTCGAACAGGATGAACAGCACCGCGATCAAGTAGAAGTGGATCGACAGACGCACGCGCGCGTCGCCCTTGGGAGTCATGCCCGACTCGTAGGGATCGGCCTTGCCGATCGCGCGCCGCTTCTTGCCGAGCAAGTCGCTCAATAGCAGGCTCGCCAACGCAAACCCCGCGACAAGGGCCGCGTAGATGAGGATCGGGGCGTAGTTCTCGAGCATCGGGATCAGGACCTTCCGGCTCCGCCGCGCGGGTGGAGGGGCAGGGAAACCGCATTTCTGAGCCCGGCTCCGCGGAGCGCGTCCGGCGAGCCGGGCCGGGAGGCCACCCGCGCGATCACGGTGGCCAGGCAGACGCCGACCTCCCCTCGCCGCATGTCCGGGAAGGCGGTGGTCCCGCAGGCCCTGCCCTTCTGGGCCATTCCCTCCTCGCGCCGGCGGCTCTCCTTCACGGTCTGCTTCAGGTCGCGGTTCCACCCGAGGGCGTTCATAGCCAGGTCCAGGTGGGAATCGATCACGAACATGGGGTTCCTCTCAGGCCCGTTTGCGTTTCATGGTAAGGGGGGATGCGGTCTT
>CAYHRR010000413.1:0-403 GCA_964358875.1 uncultured Planctomycetaceae bacterium
CGCTCGGGCGTTCGAATCGAGTGCGCGTCACGCTGCGACCGAAGCCCGAGCTCGGACAACGCGCGGCGCGCGGCGTGCTGGTGCTCGAACTCGACGATCCGCAGTTCCCGCGCGTCGAAGTGACCTACCTGCGCAACGGCCGGTAGCGCGCGGAACTCAGCGCACGAGCTTGGCGAACTTGCGGGTAAGCCCGTCCGACCATGCACGCCGAAGGCGCGCATGGTCGGGGGCCCACCCCCCGAGGGGGGGTAGGAGAGGGGGTGCCCCCCCCCGGGCGCCGGTGCCCACGGCCGCGGTCGGGGGAGCCTCAGCCTCGGACTCCTCGCCCGCCGACAAACCAAGCGCCTGAAAGATCGGGTCGGGTGCGATCGACGCTCCCGCCATCGCCGATCTGGATGGGAAT
>CAYHRR010000413.1:413-3156 GCA_964358875.1 uncultured Planctomycetaceae bacterium
GGGCGGGCTGGGGCGGCTCCGACGCCGCCTGGCCGTCTTGGGTGCGGTTGGCCCCCGCGGCTGCGCGGCGCGCAGCCGCTGGCCGAAGCTCCGGGTGAAACGCGCTAACGCAAACGGCGATAGTGACGTTTGCCGTACTTGATCAGCATCGTCTGCGTCGGCTTGGTGATCAGGTATTTCGGATCAGGGATCACCGTTCCATCGATGCTGACGCTGCGCTCGAGAATCTTCTGCTTCGCTTCCGTCGAACTCGCGGCAAGCCCGCAGTCGCGAAGAAAAACCATGAGCGGTACACCCGCCACCGGGAACCCCGATGTGCTGTAGTCGATCTCGGGCACGTCCTGAGGCGTTTCCTTGTCACGGAACTGGCGATCGAAGGCCGCGCGCGCTTCACGCGCCGCGTCGGCGCCGTGATAGAAGCCCGCGATTTCCTCGCCCAAGCGCGCCTTGGCTTCGCGCGGATGTCCGGCGAGCAACGCCGCGATCGCCGCGTCCTCGAGCGGCGTCAACAGCTCGAACCACGACTTCATCACCTCGTCGGCAAGGCTCATCACCTTGCCGAACATGTCGTGCGCGCTCTCGGTCAGGCCGATGGAATTCCCGTAGCTCTTCGACATCTTGCGCCCGTCGAGGCCGTTGATCAGCGGGAAGGTCATGCAGATCTGCGGCGCTTGTCCTTCCTTCTCCTGCAGCTCGCGGCCGACCAGCAGATTGAAGAGTTGGTCCGAGCCGCCGGTCTCGACGTCGCAGCGGATCATCACGCTGTCCCAGCCCTGCATCAGCGGATACAGGAACTCGTGGACGCCGATCGGCTCCTTGGCCTCCATGCGTTTTTCGAAGGTGTCGCGCTCGAGCATGCGTGCGACCGTCGACTTGCCCGCCAAGCGCAGCACGTCTTCGAAGCGCATCGCGTCGAACCACTCGGAGTTGCGGTGCACCTCGGTCTTCGACATGTCGAGCACGCGCGCGGCCTGCTCGGTGTAGGTGACGAGGTTGCGTTCGACGTCTTCGCGCGAAAGTTGCGGGCGCAGTTTGTTGCGACCGCTCGGATCGCCGACCATCGCGGTCGCGTCGCCGACGATCAGCACGATTTGGTGGCCCTGCTGCTGAAACGCGCGCAAGCGCAGCAACTGCACGGCGTGCCCGACGTGCAGATCCGGCGAACTGGGATCCATGCCGAACTTGATGCGCAGAGGCTTCTTCGCGGCGCGCGCCTTGGCGAGGCGCGCCTCCAATTCGCGCGCTTCGATCACGTCGATTGCATGGCGGCGGAAAGTCTCGAACTCGTTCATCGCTGTTCCAAGAAAGGCTTGCCGTCGATCGGTAGGTCGAGCGCGGGTGTGGCGCGCCGTGCGCGCGACTCGGCGCGCGCGCTGAGCCAACGCCGCCAATTCGAACCGCTCGCGCTCGGATCGGTCTGTCCCGACAACCAGCGCAAAGCCGGTGCGCAACGTTCGCATTCCTCGAGCGTGCGCGCGAGCAGCGCGGGCGTGAGCAGATCGAGCGCCTCGTCGCGCCGCGCGGCATCGATGCGCACGGCGCGCTCGATCAACGCCGCCGTGCCCGGAATACCGCGCTCGACGTAATCGAGCAGCTCGGCCGGCTCGACGGCCGCTGTCGGCAAGCGCGGATCGAGGCGCACGACCTCGCAGGCCCCAACCGCGATGTGGTTCGCCGGCAGCGTGCGTCCGGCGCGTTCAAGCGTTCCACCCATCGTGTCGACGCGCCACATGCCGCGCGCTCCGACGAGACCTCCGACCGGAACATGGAACGTGCCGAGCTCGATGCGCTGCGGCACACCCGGCGCAAGTTCGAGTTCGTCGAGCGCTTCGATCATCACGCGACGCTGCGTGCGCTGTTCGATGCCGGACGGATCGACGGCGATGCTGAGAAAATCGAGCGCGCTGCCCGGACAGCGCACGAGCACAACCTCGGGCAATGCATGAGCGGCGTTCAGGTACACGCGAAACGTGCCCGACGCGCCGCTCGCCTCCGCCTCGAGGCTCAAGTCGAGCGCGCGAGCGAGCCTGCGCCCCGCGAGAATCCCCGCGAAAGCCTGGGCCTTGACGAGCGCGGCGCCGCGCGGTCGGCGCGCCAACACACGCTGCAGAATCGACTGCGCAACCGTGTCGTCATGCTCGCTCAACGCCGCCGACAACTCCGCGAACGCCGGCTCGAAGGGCGCCAGTTCGCGCGACGCGAGCTCGTTCTCGTAAGGCTGCGCCGCGCTGCGCGCCGAGCCGCTCGGATGGGCCGCGACAAACAGGTCGAGAGCCTTGCGCGCGCCCGCATCATCCCCGTTCGAAACACGTCGCTCGATCGCATCCAGTTGCTCGCGCGCTGCAGGATCGAGGACCGTCGTAGCGCTGGGCGCGCACGCGAACAGCGCAGCAGCGAGCAAGCACGACAAGAAAAAGGGCGGGCGCATGAAGTGAAAGTGTCGCTACGAGAAGCTCGCGCAGGCTACTCACGCCGCGTGCGCGGCGCGAGAGAAGCCAAGACAACGCCACAGCAAGAACGAGTGAGCCCCGAGCAAGAACGCCCGCGCAACCACGCACGCCCAACCACGCAAGCCCAAGACAACCAGCCTCCAACGACACGCGCTCGCCAACTCTCCCTCTTCTTCTCTCCCCCTTAAACTCGTGGCGCGAGTCGGCCGCTTTGGGCCGGCTCGCGTCACGAGTCGGGGGGGGGGGGGGGGGGGGCGCCCCGGGGGGGGGGGGGGAAAGAAAAAAAAAAAAAC
>CAYHRR010000413.1:3166-4220 GCA_964358875.1 uncultured Planctomycetaceae bacterium
CTCTTTTCGTCCCCCCTTTAACCTGGTGGCGCTTGGGGGCCGTTTGGGGCGGGCTCGCGTCAGTAGTCGGCCGCGCTTCGCGCGGCCCCTCTTCGTCGAACGACCTGCACAAATACCTCGACGCCAAGGCCGGCTGTCGATCCACAGCACTCACCCACAAAGAGCGAGCGCCCGGCAGGACCAAGATCCCACCGGGCGCTCGCAAACCCATCGGCCCAAGCCGATCGCGCGCGAACTAGACCTTCGGCGCTTCCACCGGATCCTTGGGCTTCGACTTGTCCTTCTCGAGCTGCTCAAGAAGAACCTTGTTGTCCTCGAAATCGGCGTGCACGAACGACAACCCGATCTTGCGCTCTTCCGTGTCGACGCGGATCACGCGCACTTCGATCTTCATGCCCGGCTTCACGATCTCCTCAGGACTCGTGATCTTGTGATCACTGAGCTCAGAGATATGCAGCAAGCCTTCGAGATCCTCTTCGAGCTTCACGAAGGCACCGAAGTTGGTGATCTTCGTCACGAAGCCCGAGAGCAAATCGCCGACGTGGTAGTTGTTCGGGATGTGGTCCATCCACGGATCGTTGGCGAGTTGCTTGTAGCCCAGCGCGATGCGCTTCTTCTGCGTGTCGACCGACAACACGACGCAGCGCAGCTTGTCGCCCTTCTTCACCATCTCGGAGGGATGCGTGATCTTCTTCGTCCACGACATGTCCGAGACGTGCAGCAGGCCGTCGATGCCTTCTTCGATCTCGACGAACGCGCCGTAGGAAGTGAGGTTGCGCACCGTGCCTTCGATGACCGTGCCGACCGGGTAGTGCTGCTCGACGAGATCCCAGGGATTGGTCTCGGCTTGCTTCATGCCGAGCGAGATCTCCTGCTTCTCCTTGTTGTATTCGAGCACCACGACTTCGACCTTGTCGCCCGACTTGACCAGTTCGCTCGGGTGGTTGATGCGCCGCGTCCAGCTCATCTCCGAGATGTGCACCAAGCCTTCGACGCCGTCTTCGAGTTTCACGAAGGCGCCGTAGGACATGATGTTGACCACTTCGCCGACGCG
>CAYHRR010000414.1:0-4213 GCA_964358875.1 uncultured Planctomycetaceae bacterium
ATGCGCAGGCCGGCTTCGCGGCCGAAGTCGAGCGCGACGCGCGCGTCTTCGAGATAGAGCTCGAGCAGCTCCTTGGCGCGCGCCACTTCGCCGACACGGAACAGACTCATCGCTTCGACGGTAAGCACGTTGGCCCACGCGCGCGGCTGAATGCGTCGGGCGACGTCGGCGCGCAGTTCGTCGACGAGCGCGAGCACGTCGCGGTCGCGGCCCATCTCGAACAGCAGGCGCGTCCGTCCGAGCGCGGACAGGCCGCCGTCATCGGCATCGAGGGCGCGCGCTCGCTCGAAATGCTCGAGCGCAGCGGCGCTTTCGTGGCGCAACGTCGCCACATGGCCGCGCACGCGCTGCGCAAGTGCCGCGCTGCGTGCGTCGAGTTTGGATTCGTCGCCCAAGGCCGCCAGGGCTTCGAGCGCGCGATCACCGTCGCCCATCGCGCACCAGGCGAGAGCGCGCTCGCCGTGCAACTCTGGTTCTGGATCGCACAACGCTGCACGGCGTTGTTCGAGCGCTGCGTCGCTGAGTGCGAGCGCGAGTTCACCGCAGCCGTGTTCGCGCAGCAGCTCGCATTCGGCGACGACGTCGGCGACAGCCGCGCTTTCGGCACGCAATCGATGAGCGAGGAGCGCGTGGAGCGGAGCGCCGTCGTGCGCGAGCTGCTCCGCGTGCCGCGCATGCAACGCGCGCCACTCGTCTTCGCCGACGAGGTCCTGCGCGCGCGGCAAGTGCGCGACGAGCGCGCGCATTCCATCGGGCTCCATGCAGGCGAGAGCGGAGCGCGTCAACTCCGTCACGCAGCGCGCGAGCGTGATTCCATCGACTGCGGCGAGTGCGCCGACGCGCGCCAAGCTCGCGTGTCCGCCGAGGACGAGCAATGCGGCGAGCAAACGCGCCGTCGCGGGTTCGCGCGGCAACGCGATTCCTTCGCTGGTTTCGTCCAGTCGCGTCGGCAACGGTCCGGGGCGCACGCGCGGGCCGGCGTCGCCGGCGACGATCCACCCATCGCGCACGGCGCGTTGCAACGCGCGATCGAGGCGCGTCGCAGAACCACGCGCCGCCACGGAAAGCACGTGCGCGAAGTTCATCGCGCGAGCGCCGCCGAGCTCCAGCGTTTCGCGCACGAAGTCGGCGATGTCGCTCTCGTCGACTTCGGGAGCTTCGAACAAGTTCCAAGCGTGGGTCGTTCCCGGCGCGGTGCTGCGCGCGCCGACTAGAAGTCCGGAAGGTCGCGCATCGAACGGTCGTTGCGCGATCTCGTGGGCAAGCGTCTCGACCGCGCGGACGGCCCACGGATCGTGGCGATCCATGGCGACCGACAGCAAGACGCCGACGTGGGCCGAACACACCTCGCGCGCGAAGTTGTCGAGCGCGGCGGAGTCGCGCAGCAGAACGCATTGCGCGCTGACGTCGAGTCGTTGCACGCGCTGCCCTGCGAGCGCGGCGCGCAGTGCGAGCTCGTCGATCACGGCGCGAGGATCTTCGTCCACGGCGAAGTAGATCCACGTGAAGCGCAATGCTCCGGCGTCGCCGGCCATATTCGCTCGCGCGCAGTGCTCGAGCCACTCGCGGCGTGCGCGCGTCGCGGGCCAGCGCAGCGTGACGGTCGCTTCGCGGAACAGATCGGCGACGCCGAGCCGTCCAGCCAGCGTGCGGCCGACGGCGGCGGCCGAAAGCGGACGCGCGAGCTTGTCGCGTTCGAGCAACGCCGCGACGACATCGCGCGCCCACTCGGGCAATTCCTCAGCGCGCGTTTCGGTCGCCGTGAAGAAGTCGACGGCGGGAAAGCGCCCGTAGAACTCGCGCGCGCTCGTGCGGCGTGCGATCAGGAGTTCGTGCAGCATCACGCCGAGCGCGAACAGATCCGCGGCCGCGTCGATCGATGCGCCGAGCAGGAGTTCAGGCGCGATGTGGAACAGCGTGCCGCCGACCTCGCCGCCGCTTCCGCCCGCGCGCGCCAAGCCGAAGTCGGTCAACACGGGGCGAGCGCCCGTCGCGTCTTCGACGACGATCACGTTGCCGGCCTTCAGGTCGCCGTGGACGAAACCGTGGTCGTGCAACGCGTGAAGTCCGGCGCACAACTGAGCCACGACGCGGCCGAGCTCCTCGGGCGTGTGCTCCTTGGCCCAGGTCGCGAGGTCGCGTCCGTCGATCCACTCGCGCGCCACGAAGCTGCCGCCGCCGGCCAGCGCGCCGTGGTCGACCAAGCGGGCGAGCGCGGGGTGCTCGACCGTCGCGAGCACCGCGAGTTCGGCGCGTGACTCGTTCGCCGTCGCTCCGGTCGCGAGGCGCAGGGCGACGCGCCGACCGTCGCGCTCTGCTTCGACCAGGCGCTCGAGGGCTCCGGGCCGCGAGCGGTCGCGGAGTGCTCGATAGCCCGGCGGAAGTTGCGCCGAAACGGCATCCAGCGAGGTGGGCAAGGTGGTCATGCGGAGAGGGGTGTGGTCCGAAACATGGATGGAACCATCCGAGTTCTGGACAGCCTAGGTCTGTCGGCGGCCGGCGCGTGGCGAGCGAAGTGCGAGTCGCGCAAAGTTTTTGGCGCCTGGGGCCGCCGCAACCGCGTTGCTCGCATAAGACTTTGCTCACTCGCCTGCCGGACGCTCGGGCGGAACGGGCCTTGCGCACGTCCCGTGCCGAACGACACCAGGCACCGACACCATGGCACCGCTACTACTTCCTTCCTTATTACTGGCGACGATGCCGTCCGCAGGCGGCGTGGTCGTGTTCCGCGGCCAACCGGGCGGCGCGGGCAACGTGACCATCGTCGATCCGAGCGGTTCGCCGCCGCCGACGGTTCCGGCGGGCCTCGCCGGGATCACGCTGCTGCCCATCGACACCAGCGGTCGCGCCGAGCTCGACGCGCTGCGCTCGAACCGTGCTCAGCGCAAGACTTCGAACATGGTCGGGAGCTACCTCGCGCTCCCCGCGAGCCAAGGTTCGCTCTATCGCTATTCAACGCCGAGCGCGGCGGGCACCGACTTCGGTTTGTTCGTCGTCGATGCGCTCGGCGATGCGCGGCGCGTGCTCACGCTGCCGGGCTCGGGCGCGCTGTCGAACCAGTCGCCGTTCTTGTCGGCGGTAGCCGTGGCACCGAACGGCGACCGCGTACTCGCGATCACCAAACCGGCCGATGGCGGCAACCTGCTCGACATCGATCTCGCGACCGGCGCGGTGATCGACCGCACGTCCGGCGTCGCTCCGCAACGCTTCCTCGTCAACGCTTTGCACTACGGAGCAGGCTGGGGCACCGCAGCTACGAATGCCGGCGTGTGGCGCTTCGATTCCGCGACCGCCGTCGACGCGCAACTCGTCGCGCTCTCGGGCGCACCGGCGTGGTTTTCCGGTGAGAGCGCGCTCAGCAGCAACGGCCAGTGGGCCGTGACGACGGCGGGGCTCGATGACCAGAACCTCGACGTTTACGTATTCGGCGCGAGCGGCGCCGCGGTTCGCGTCACGAGCGCACCGGCGTGGATTTCGCCCGCGGGCTATCTGCCGGCGCACAACCACGGACCGTACCTCGCCGTCAGCGACGACGGCACGCGCGCGGCGTGGCGTACCGAGGGCTTGAAGCGCGAAGCGTTCCTCGCCGTCGTGCCGCAGCTCCAGCCGCTGACGAACCATCACCTGACCAGCGACACGAATTACACCGACACGATCGACGAGATAGGTCAGTTCGCATTCGGCGTCGGCACCACCACGCTCGTCTACGCGGCCGGTGAGCTCGCTGCGACCGGCGCGCCCGTGATCGAGGGCGTCGACTTCTATCAGGCCGATTTGCCGGTCGCGGTCGGCGCGCCGAACATCGCCAATCTGACGCTGACCAACGGCATCGCCGCGCCGCCGTTCGTCTCTGCGGGCTCGCTCGATCCCCTGTCGGTGATGGCACAGCCGACCAATGGCGCGTTGATCTTCTTCAACCAACGCAGCGGTGGAAGCGGCGACTTGATGAGCGCGACGCCGGGCCAACCTGGTTTGACGACGCTCGTCGCGAACGTGAAAGAGGTCACGTCGATCGAACGCGCGGGCCCGGACGTTTTCGTCGACCTCGTGCGTTCGAACGGCCCGAAGAACCGCGAGTTGTTCCGCTTCACCGCTCCCTTCGCGCCGTCGACGCAACCGTTGTTGTCCGTCCCCGGTTTGCACAGTTTCGAGCGCTACGCCGCGCGCGCCGACGGTTGGTTGGCGTTCGTGCAAGTGGCCGGCGTGCAGCAAC
>CAYHRR010000415.1:0-4210 GCA_964358875.1 uncultured Planctomycetaceae bacterium
GCACGCGCGGCTCCGGTCGTGCAGGCGATGACGTGGCTGCTGCGCGTCGGATGGCGCCGGCCCGGAGCGATCGGACTCCGCGAAGCGCCGCACGGCTCACACGCTCAACGCCTCAGCGCGGGAACAAGCGCGAACTCACCACACCGAGCTTCGCCAAGCGGAACTGCGCGCCGACACCGAGGCAGCCGAGGCCGTACTTCACGCTGCGCGAGAAGTTGATCGAGCTCGCTTCGGGGAAGTACTTCGTCGGGCACGAGACCTCCGCGATCGTGAAGCCGTGCCAAACGATCTGCGCGAGCATCTGGTTGTCGAACACGAAGTCCTCGGAGTTCATCGACGTGTCGACCTGCTCAAGCAAGCGTCGCGAAAACGCGCGATAGCCCGTGTGGTACTCGCTGACCTTGGCGCCGATCAACGCGTTCTCGGCGGCGGTCAAGAAGCGATTGGCGACGTACTTCCAGATCGGCATGCCGCCGGCGAGCGCGCGACCGCCCAAGATGCGCGAGCCGAGCACGCAGTCGTACAGCTCGTTGGCGATCATCGAGCTCATCGCCGGCAGGAGCAGCGGCGTGTACTGATAGTCGGGGTGGACCATCACGACGATGTCCGCTCCGCTGTCGAGCGCGAGCTTGTAGCAGGACTTCTGATTGCCGCCGTAGCCGCGGTTGCGCGGATGCACGTGCACGATCGTGTTGGGCAAACCCTTGGCGATCGCGACCGTGTCGTCACGCGAACCGTCGTCGACCACCACGACGAGATCGACGACGCCCTGCGCCATCACCTCGTCCCAGGTCTTCTTGAGCGTCGAGGCCGCGTTGTAGGCGGGCATCACGACGACGACTTTCTTGCCGGCTTGCATGGCTACGGCCGAAGAATACAAGCCTCGAGCGCCTCGTGCGCGCTCGCGTCTCCTACTGAAATTGTTTCCGGCGCGGGCGACGCTTGCTGCGTCATAGCTCGGCCAACGTCGCTGCGCGGCCCTCGTTCTGCTGCTTCAACCAGACCATCAGCGGCGCGAAGTATTCGAGCATCGGCTTGGCGGACAGGTCCGAACCGGTCTTCTCGCGCAGCATCGTGCGCCAATCGACGCTCGAACCGGGCCGCATGATCGACGCGAGGAACAGGCCGACCTGCTTGTTGCCGTAGTAGTTCGTGTCGTGCGGATCTTGATGCAGGATCTGCTTGGCGATGTGGTCGTGCAGCTGGAACAGGAGCACGAACGACAACGCGTAGTCGTAGTAGCCCGCCGGATCGTCGTTGATGTGCGTCTTCGTCGCCGGATCGCAGAACTCCTCGCCGCGCGGCGTCGGAGGCGCGATGCCTTGGTAGCGCGTCGCGAGTTCCCACCAGCGCGCGTTCCAGCGCTCCGGCGGCAAGCCTTCGAAGTACAGCTCCTTCTCGAAGAAGAACATCGTGCCCGTCGACCAGGGGATGAACACGACGTAGTTGAGCGCTTCCTTCAGCAGCAGCTGCATCGGATCCGCCTGCGGACCGCCGCCCGTTTCGAGCCCGATGCCGGCGACGAACTTCGGCTGCATCGCCGCCAAGCCCATCAGCGAACCCATCGCCTCGTGGTAGGCGCGATTGGCGCCTTCGCGCAGCAGCGGCGGCACTTCGGGGTTGGTGTACGAGAGGTAGTAATAGATGTGGCCGAGTTCATGGTGCGTCGTCTCGTACCACTCCGCGTTCGACTCGACGCTCATCAACGAGCGCACGTTCAGGTCGAGATCGATGTGCCACGCCGAGGCGTGGTTGTTCTTCTTCCAAGCGGCGCCGCTCGGTGCCGGATAAAGCGACGACGTCTCCCAAAAGACCTTGGGCAACGGCGGGAATCCGAGGCTCGTGTAGAAGCTCTCGGCTTGATGGATCAACCACTCGGGCTGCTTGGCGGCCAGCGCCTTGTCGAGATCGAAACCGGCGACATCGACCAAGCCCGACCAATCCTGGCCCCAGCGATTCGGCAGCCAATCGGCCGGAATCTGCGCCGGCACGGCTTGGTTGTAGCGCTTGGCCAACTCGTGGCGCGTCCACGTGTGCAGCTCGCGGAACAGCGGGCGCAACTCGCGATTGATCTCTTCGATCTTGGCGGCCATGTCCTCGGTGGTCATGCCGTACTCGCTGACCATGTACGAGAAGTAGTCGCGATAGCCGAGCGCACGCACCACCTCGTTGCGCAGGCGCCGCAACTCGATCAAGCCCGGTCGCAGTCCGACGCCGACTTCCTTCGAGCACTCCCAAATCTTGCGGCGCTTGGCGAGGTCCTTCTCGTCGCGCAAGCCCGCATCGATGTCGTTCGCGCTGACCTCCGTGCCGTCGAGCTTGTAGGTGAACCCGTACATTTTTTCGGTCTGAGCTGTCTCGGCTGCGATGCGCGCCTTGACGATCTCCGCCTCCGTCTGCGGACTGCTCGCCGCGCGGAACAGCACGCCTTCGAGTTGCTTCGTCTGCAGATCGGTCAACGCGTCCTTCTTCGCGAGCAGCGCACGCGCCGCCTCGATGTTGGCCACCGAGCCCGTGAAGGCCGCAAGCTGCTCGTCCGCCTCGCGCGTGCGCTTTGCGTTGGTGTCGTCGCCTTCGACGATGTGTGTGTTCGACGACCACTGTGCCTCGCTCGAAGCCGTGTAGAGCTTCTGGAATTCGGCCGTGTACGCCGCGAGGAACACGTCCGTGTCGGCTTGCACGGCAGCCTGTTCTGCGAGTTGCGCGCGCCGGCTACAGGAAGTCGCGAGCACGAGAACGGCGCACACATTGAGCAGCGGAGGATTTCGCATGGGTGCTGAGCGTACCGGTGTCGTGTGTGTCCAGCGACCTCGCTCACTTGCTCGCGCCGCTCTGCGGGGATAGAAGCCCAGACCGCGATGCAGCACGAATCCGAGCGCTCGCTCAGGCCCGCGACACGGGTCGTGATCCTGATCGTCGTGGCCTGCGCGGCGGCTTTGCCGTTCCTGCGCGCGATCGGACAGCCGTTGGTCGCCTGGGACGACGACCTCAATTTCCTGGAGAACCCGCACGTGCGCGATTTGAGCGCGCGCTCGCTCCACTGGATGTGGACCAAGTTCTACGTCGGCCACTACATGCCGTTGACGTGGATGTCGTGCGCGCTCGAAGCGACGTTGTTCGGTTTCGACGCCGCCGTGCTGCACGCGGGCAACATCGCCTGGCACGCACTGACCAGCGTGCTGCTCTACCTGGTGATCGTCGAGCTGTTCGAGCGCGCCGACGTCGCAGCGACAGAGCGTTCGAAGCGCGTCGCGGCCGCCATCGGCACGTTGTTCTTCGCCGTGCATCCGCTGCGCGTCGAGTCGGTCGCGTGGGCTACCGAACGTCGCGACGTCGTGTCGGGCGCCTTCGTCGCGCTCAGTGTGTTGCTGTGGCTGCGCGCACAGCGCAACGGTGCGGCGCGCACGAAACTGCTCGCACTCTCGATCGCCATGTTCGCGGCGTCGCTGTTGTCGAAAGTGAGCGGCATGACGCTGCCGTTCGCGCTGCTCGCGCTCGATGCGTGGCCGCTGCGACGCTTCGAACAACTTGGCCGGCGCGCGCTGCTGCTCGAGAAGCTGCCCTACTTCGTGCTGGCCTTGGGCGGCGCCGCGCTCGGCTACGTCGGGCAACGCGTGAGCACCGAGTACCTCGCCGGCATCGACGCGGAACCCTTGGGCATGCGCCTCGCCATCTCCGGGCACGCGTTGCGCCTGTACGTCGAGAAAACGCTGCTTCCGCTGGGACTTTCGCCTTTCTACGAGATGCCCGCCGAAGTCAGCGCGCTCTCGGCGACGTACCTGCCGTGGATCGTGCTCACGCTGCTGGTCACGGTCGTGCTGTTCGCGCTGCGTCGACGCTCGGTGCTGTTCGCGAGCGCGTGGACCGCGTGGCTGGTGTTCTGCGTGCTCGTCGCACCCGTGATCGGAATCGTGCACGCCGGTCGTCAGATCGCCGCCGACCGCTACACGTACTTGCCGTCCTTCGCCGTCGCCGGCGCCGTCGCAGCAGCGTGCGTCGCCGCGCCTCTGCGTCGTTTCGCTCTGCTCGTCGTGCTCGCGCTCCTTCCCTTGAGCGCGTTGACGTGGCGGCAAACCGGTGTGTGGCGCGACAGCGAGACCTTGTTCACGCGCGTGCTCGCCGTCGAACCGAACGGCCGCCTCGCGCACCATCAACTCGGCATCCTCGCGCACAAGCGGCATATGCAAGTGCGCCGCGAGCGCGTGCAGAT
>CAYHRR010000416.1:0-2251 GCA_964358875.1 uncultured Planctomycetaceae bacterium
TCCAAAAGGAAGCGCGCGCCACCGCGATCTCGATCGGTGCACCGATCAACGTCGTGCGCGGCGATCAAGACTTCGTCGCGCTGTACCTCGCGCGCACCTGGCTCGGCGAGCACCGCTCGTCGATGAGCCACCTGTACCAACGCATCCGCGAAGTGCGCGGCATGAACTACGGCGACTACTCCTACATCGAGGCCTTCCGCGGCGGCGGATTCAGCTTCTTCCCCGGCCCCAACCAAGCGCGCCGCGCGCAGTTGTTCGAGATGTGGATTCGTCCCGTCAAACCGGAGACAGCGCACCACGCGCTGCGCATCGCGCTGTACGAGCTCGACAAGTTGATCGCCAACGGGCTCAGCCAAGACGAGTTCGAGCGCACGCGCGAGTACCTCTCGAAGAACGTGTTCTTGATGACGGCCAGCCAATCGGCGCAGCTCGGTTACGCGCTCGACAGCCGCTTCTACGGCATCGACGAGTACACGAAGTACATGCGCGACGGGCTCGCCAAGCTGACGCTCGCCGAGGTGAACTCGGCGATCAAGCGCAACTTGTCGGCGAAGAACCTGCGCATCGTGTGCGTGACCAAGGACGCCGAAGCGCTGGCGAGTCAGCTCTTGTCGGACGCGCCCTCGAACATGATCTACGAGTCCGCGAAAGCGCAGGAGCTGCTCGACGAGGACAAGCTGATCGGCGCACGTTTGCTCGGCATTCGCGCCGAAAACGTGCGCATCCTGCCGGTCGAACAAGTCTTCGCGAAATAGCACCGCAGCCGCATCGGCCCGGCCGCGCGCCGGGCCGGCGCACCTCGATCACCATGCTCAACACACTTCTCGCCGCATTCCTTTGCGTCGCTCCGGCGCACGCCGAGCCTCGCGCCGCACAGGACGTCGGCGCCGGCCGCGAGGGCGTCGCTGTCGCCGAGGCGCTCGACCTGCTCATCGAACAAAGCGCCAAGGTGCAGACCTTCTCCGTGCTGTACCGCCTGACCTCGACGGCCTCCGAGGTGCCGACGACCATTCGCGTCGACTACCAGGCGCCCGACAAAGTCTTGGTCGAGCGTGTCGCCGGTCCGAAGAGTTCGTCGACGTGGTGCGTCGGCGGCGTGATGGTGCTGCGCTCGGACGAGAGCTCGCAACCGATGCACGGCCGCATCGATTCGAAGTCGATCTACGCGGAGCTCGATGCGCTGGAACAGGCCGTCGCTGCGGCCTATCCCGCGATGAAGCCGCGCGCCGAGCGCATGGAGACGCAGGTCAACATGGGCTGGGAGTTCGACACGAAGGAGCAGAAGGCCAACTTCTCGCTGACCAGCGCGCTGGTCGAGGATGCGACGACGCCCTTCGGTTGGCTGACGACGCTGCGCGAGAAATCGGTGCCGGCGATCGAGGACGGCGAACTGCTGCGCTTCGAAACCGACGGCGCCTTCAAGATCGCCATCGCGCGCAAGACCGGCTTGCTGCACGCCTTTGCGGGTAAGAGCCCCAAGGGCGAGGTCAAGCTCGAGCTGTTGAGCGCCAGTATCGACGCGCCGATCGATCCCGCGCGATTCGCCTTGCCCGAGGCCGGTGCGGGCCGCGACGTGTCCGGCGAATTGCGCCGCGCGATCAACCGCGTCGCCGAGATGTCGTTGCGTCGGCGCATGTACGTCGCGATCGCCTCCGAACCTGTGGGCGAACCGCCGACGCCTTGGAACGCCGAGGCGCTAGCCAAGATCGAGCCCTTGCTGCGCGCCTTCCACGAACACGCGGTCCTCGGGGCGCTGCGGGGATTCATCGACGACGCCGCGAAGAAGCGCGATGGTGTCACGCAGTACCTGAAGGGCTTGCTCGAGAAGGGCAAGACCAAGGACGAGGTCGAGGCGCAGCGCCAAAAGGAGATCGGCTTCCTCACGCAGCGCCTCGACAAGCTCGAGCAAGGCGTCGCCAAGCCGATCCCGTTGCCGGTGACGAAGATCGAACTCCCGCGCGCCGCCGCGCTCAGCGCGCTCGAACACGACATCGTGCTCGACGTGTTCCGCACCAAAGTGCGCGCGCCGACCTTGGCCGAGTTCGAGCGCGTATCGAAAACGGCGCTCGATTAGGTAAGCCTCGGTGCTCGCGCGCTGCGCGAGCAACCGAAGTCCCCGGTGGGGACTTCGGTAGAGGATCCCCCGAGCGCGGCTCGGCCGCGCGCTGGCTGAAGTGCAGCGCGTGCGCGCTGCGCAGCCTCGGTGCTCGCGCGCTGCGCGAGCAACCGAAGTCCCCGGTGGGGACTTCGG
>CAYHRR010000416.1:2351-4207 GCA_964358875.1 uncultured Planctomycetaceae bacterium
CCCCGAGCGCGGCTCGGCCGCGCGCTGGCTGAAGTGCAGCGCGTGCGCGCTGCGCGGCATGAGGTCAGCGCTTCTTGCGGTCGCGCACGCGGATCGGTCGGCGTGCCGTGGGGCGCCGCGTGGCTCGGACCTCGCGCAGGTCTTGCCACTCAGGCGCATCCGACGCTCGAACGAGCGCAACCTCGTCGGCGGCGGAAAGCGGCAACACCGTGCGGGATCGCTCGTGGAGCAACCCGATCGGCATGCGTCCCAAGAACACATGCCAGCGGCCTTCGTCGAGCGGAACGAGCCCGATGAGTTGGTGCGCCATCGCCTCGCCGAAGAACGCGTAGCCGCCGGTCCATTTGATCGAGCCGTCGCGACGGATGCGGCGCGTTTCGAAGCGCTGGGGATACGTGTGCTCGGGCATGCGCGTCGGCATCGCGCGCGGCGAGCGCACGTAGACGGTTGCCGGCACACGCGTGCCGAGGGCGGAGTGCGCGCGCTCGTCGCTGTAGAACGTGCGAAACCGATGGAACGCCTGCTGTTGAGCACGCAGCGACTCGCGCGGTGCTGTCGCGCTTGCGGCGAGCAGCAACTCGTCGAAATCGTCGGGTCGCGCGCGCTCGAGCGCCTGTTGAGGATCGATGAACAGGGGCCGCACTCCATAGCGCAGCAGCCACGCGCCGAGCCGCGAAACGCGTCCCAGGCCGCGCGATCCGAAAGGCACCGCGTTTTCGCCGAGCACGAATCTCGGCAGACCGAAGCTCCGAAACGCGGTTTCGAGAGCCGAGCGCACCTCCTCGAAACTGGACGCGGGCAGCGCGCGGCAAACCAGCGGCGCGCGACTGAACACGTCGGTGACCGTCAACGGGTGGCAGCGCGTGCCGTCGTCGAGTTCGAAGCGTGGCGGGAAGCGGATCGACCACACGTCGTTCGGCTCCGTTGCTTCGACGCGGTCCCATGCGCGCGCCTCCGGGCGCCCGCTGACGCGGCGCGCGGGAACGCTGCCGGCTCGCTTGAGGATCGTGTCGACGGTGCTCGCTGCGGGCAACTCTGCCGTCGCTCCGGCGCGCTCGAGAGCGGCGCGAATCTTTTGCGGGCCCCATTGCGGATGCGCTTTGCGCGCGCGCAGGATCGCTGTTTCCAACTCGACCGAGGTCGGCGCGGAAGGCACCGACGGTTTGCGTGCGGAAACACGTCGCTTCGAACGCTCAGCGCTAGGGGGCTGCTCGATCGTCACGAGTCGGTGCGTTCGTGCGGATGCTCGTTTCATGCATCACTCCTGCGCGGTTGGGTCAGCGCATCATGGGCAAGTTGTCGGTTCGTGCGGAGCGCGGTGTAGGACCCATGCTGCGCGTGGATTTACCCGCAGCCGAATCCGAGCCCGTGCACGGCTTGTGCGCGCAACCCTAGCCCCCCCCAAGTGCCGCGTCCACCCGGTGGAGTTCGATCGAGCGCAGGTGATGCGACCAAGGACGCGCCGCTGCAGCAGCGCCGGCTCGGTGCGCGTCCCGTGCCAAGCGCGCGCGACAAGGCCGCGTTCGCAACAGTCGGCGCGACCCATAGGGTGCCTGCAGTGGAACGAGCTAACCGCCGAACTGCGGTGCAGCGCACCCCAACAGCAAGCTGCAGCCCGCGTCGCCAAACGATCGCTAGCCGCTGAACACCAGTGCAGCGCACCTACGCCACGCGCGCGTCGATGTCCGCTGTGTGCGTCGCGAATCGGCCGAGCGATGCTCCGTCACCGCATCGAAGGCGCAGGTCACCCGCTGTTCGAAGCCGTTGGCCTTCGTCCGCGTCCCGCCCCTTTGTTCACCATCGGATGTCGCGCGACGCGTTTGGCGCGCGCCGACATTCCTGTCCGAAAACACAAC
>CAYHRR010000417.1:0-4203 GCA_964358875.1 uncultured Planctomycetaceae bacterium
GCGCGAGCGCTTCACGGTCGCGTGCACGAGGTCCTGCTCGAGGAGTTGCTCGCGCACGAATTCCTGCAGCGTGCGCCGCCGAAGAGCACCGGACGCGACACGTTCGGCGAGGCCTGGGTCGAAGGCGTGCTCGCGCGTGCCGCCGAACTCGGGGTAGCGAGCGTCGACGACTTGCTCGCGACCGCAGCGGACTTCGTCGCGCTCAGCGTGACGCGCGCGCTAGCGCTGCACGGCGGCGCTGATCTTCAGTGGCTCGTGGTGTGCGGCGGCGGCGTCCACCACCAACGCGTGATGAACACCTTGGCGTTGCGCTCGCCGCATCCGGTCGCCTCCGGCGCGGACTTCGGCGTCGACCCGGACGCGCGCGAAGCTTTGGTGTTCGCGATTCTCGCCGCGCGCACGGTGCTCGGCATCGCGGTGACTTCGCCGGCGGCGACCGGCGCGCGCGCTGGTCGCGTACTCGGCAAACTCAGCCTGCCGGCGACGCCGCGAGGCTCGGCGTGACTTCGCGCGCCGAAGTCGAGCGCCTCATCGGCGCGGTGCTCGTTCCCGAAGTGCGCGTCGCCGGCACCGTCGCGTCGTCGACGGAGATCGCGCCTTCGCGCGCGTACTTGGCGCGCTTTCCGCCGAGTGCCGTGGTCGTGTTCGGTCGCAAGCCGTCCGGCGCGGGAGCACCGGGCGAATTGCTCGCGCGCGTGCGCGCGATGTGCGTCGAACTCGGTCACGCGGCGCCGCTGGCGTGCTGCGATCTCGAGCAAGGCGCGGGCCTTCACTTCGACACGGCGACGCGCCTTCCGCCCGCCTTGGCCTTGGCCTCGGCCGCATTGGCGAATCCCGGACGCGAAGTGCTCGATTGGATCGCGGCGGCGGGCGAACTCACGGCGCTCGAAGCGCGCGCCAACGGCATCGAGTTGGTGCTCGCGCCGGTGGGGGACGTCAACACGCGTTGCGACAATCCGATCATCGCCGTGCGCGCCTTCGGCGACGAAGCCTTCGCCGCAGGTCAACGCGCAAGCGCCTTCGCCATCGGATTGCACGCGGGCGGCGCGGCGGGCTGCGCCAAGCACTTTCCAGGTCACGGCGACACCGGACTCGATTCGCACGTCGCACTGCCGTCGATCGATCGCGAGCGTGCCTCGCTCGAGCAAGTCGAGCTGGTGCCTTTTCGACGACTGATCGCGCACGGCATCGAGTGCGTGATGATCGGGCACCTCGACGTGCCCGCGCTGACGGCCGAGCCCGGACTTCCGTGCACGCTGTCGAAGCGCGCGGTCGAGGGTTGTTTGCGCGGCGAACTCGGCTTCGACGGGGTCGTGCTCACCGATGCCATGAACATGGGAGCGCTCGGCCGACACGAGCCTCGCTATGTGCGCGCGCTCGAGGCCGGATGCGATGGATTGCTCTGCCCGCACGATCCTGATGACGCCGCGGAGCAACTCTTGGCGGCCACACTCGAGGGTCGGCTCACGCTGGAACGTCTCGAGCAAGCGGCGCGGCGGATGAGTTCGCTGCGCGAGCGCTTGGCCGCACTTCCGGTGCGCGCCGGCCGCGCGCAGGAGCTCCAACGCGGAATGGCGCACAGCCTGGCGACGCGCGCGTTGCGACTCTCCGTCGACGGTTGGCCGTGGCCTGCGGGTTGCGCCATCGCCGTGGCCGATCCCGTGGCTCCGATCGAGACGCCGGAAGTGGCGGCGTGCGTCGAGCGGCTGCGCTCGCAACTTGGCGGGCAGCACGACGCAGCCCGGACGCTGCTCCCGGTGATCTGCGAGGCCCGAGCTGGTCGCGGTCGCTATGGCCTCAATGCCCAGGAGCTCGAACGACTCGAAGCCCGCTTGCAACTCGTCACCGCCCAGCCGAACGCGACACCGCTCGTCATCGCCTGGTTCGGCTCGCCGCAGTCGGTGCCCGCACGCCTGTGGTCGGATCCGCGCGCCGTGATCGTGTTGGCCTTCGCGCCGACGCCGCCCATGTTCGCCGCCGTCGCCGAGCTGTGCGTCCGAGCCGTTGCGCCGCAACGCGGTAGCCTCGCCGCGCGCCTGGGATAGAGCGCAGGGTTGCGACCTTTCGCGAGAGCATGCCACGCTGTCCCGCCAGCGCGCTTGACCCGACCCCGACCCCCGCTATCATCACCCGACCTTTTGCCGGGGACGCTCTCCGCGAAGACCCGCTTGGCCGTGTGTCCCACCCGCTCATGAAGAGCGGAACGCGCGTCCACCATCCCCATCCGCCCCCGTTCCTATTCAGAGGAAGCACGACATGACCGGATCGTACCGGAAGCTCGGCCTGTGGCTCGCCGCCGCGATGTTGACGGCGCCCGCCGCGCTGGCACAAGACCTCAAGGCGACTTTCAACCAAGCCGTCGATCTGCTGCAACGCGATCGCAAGGCTGAAGCCCTGGTGAAGTTCCAGGCTGTGCTGGCCATGAGCCCGTCAGCCGACCAAGCCTTCGAGCTGTGGAACGAGACGCCGGAGTCGGTGTGGCTCGAAATCCGCCGCGAGCAGGGCGACTTCGAGTTGGTCGCCAAGCGCATCGGCGACCTCGTCACCTCGGCGCGCAAGGCGCGCGCCAATGACGCGGAAGCGATCCAAAAACTGATCACGGACCTGCGCGTCGACGATCCGATCGCGCGCGGCGCTGCGATCCGCCAACTGTCGGCGAACCACGGCGAATTCGCCGTCCCGCACCTGCTCGGTTGGCTCAGCGATACCGGCAACGAACAACACTGCATCACCGCCATCCAGGCGTTGAGCGAGATGAACACCGACGTGGTCGTGCCGCTGTGCGAGGCCCTCGCCAGCGACAACGCCTTCCTGCGCCGCAACATTGCGATGGTCTTGAAGAAGGTCGGCGACCCGCGCTCTGCGGGCGCGCTGGCCTCGATGGCCAAGGGCGACACCGACGGCGCCTGCCGTACGGTCGCCGGCGAAGCGCTCGCCAAGGTGAAGTCGAGCGGCGACGCTTGCCGCGACTTCTGCACCATGGGCGAGGACTACCACATGCGCCGCGACACGGTTCTCGCGGACTATCAATGGAGCGACGTGGTTTGGAATTGGGCCGACGGCAAGCTCGTCGCCACCGAGACCCCGCACGCGCTCTACGGCGACGAGATGGCGAAGAAGGCCTTCCGCAACGCGCTGAAGAACGACGGCTCGTGCGCCGACGCACACGCCGGACTCGCGCGCGCCTACGCAGGCCAACTCGCATCGTCCGAAGCCCTCGCGGGCGCCGGCACCGACGTGACGGCTTGGGCAGAGAAGCTCGGCGGCAACCACCTCATGCTCGGCTTCATCGGGCCGGCGGCTCTCGACGCAGCCCTCGCCAAGTCGATCGCTCAAGGCGATTCGGGCACGGCTGTCGTGCTCGTGCGCGCGCTGTCGGAGGGTTCGCCCGCACCGACCGCCGCGATGGGCGCTGCGCTCAACGCCGCCGACGGTTCGATCCGCGCTGAAGCAGCGGTTGCACTCGGCAACATGTCGACCTGGGGCAAGTGCAAGGCCTCGGGCGCGGTCATCAATGCGCTGGGCATGGTCGCGAGCCGCGAGGTCGTGCGCCTCGCCTTCGTGATCGACGGCAACGCCGCGCGTTCGGCGCAAGTTTCCGACGCTCTCCGTGCAGCGGGAATGCACGTCAACACGGCCTCCAACGGCGTGCTCGGACTGAGCATGCTGCGCCGCATGCCGGGTCTCGACTTGGTCGTGATCGCCGACAGCCTGGTCGACGTAACGACGCATCAGGTCATCGACGAGATCAAGACTGAGCCGGCCTTCGCGAAAGCACCGGTGTTCATCCTCTCGGACGCGCCCGACGGCGTCGCCGAGGCCTTCGGCGACAAGGCCACCGGCGCACTCGCCAACCCGAGCGACGTCTCGGCGGTTTCCGCTGCGATGGCGGGTTCGATGGGCGCGGAGCGCGATCGCGCCGACGTGCTCGCAGGTCAAGCCGCCGCGCTGTTGGCGCAACTTGCAGGCAACGGAAGCGACATCAGCTCGACAGTCGAGGCCCTCGGAGGCGCACTCGGTCGCATCGACTCGGTGGCCACACCGGCTGCCTACGCGTTGTGCTCCGCGGGCGGTGCGAATCAAGTCGCAGCGCTCACCGCCGTGGTCAGCGACAGCGCGCGCTCCGAAGGAGTTCGCGAAGCCGCAGGCCATGCACTCGCCTCGATCTTCGGTCGCGGAGTTGCGTCCGGCGATGCGGCGAAG
>CAYHRR010000418.1:0-4195 GCA_964358875.1 uncultured Planctomycetaceae bacterium
CTGCCGCGACAGCTGCAGCCGCAAAGCGACCGCTCCATGGCGCAGAGCGTCGACGCGCGGAACGCGCGACGAACGCCGTGAAATCGCTCTGCAGCTGCACGCGGAAAGACTCGCGCGCGCTGACGCGTGAGTAGGCGCGCGTCAGCAGCAATCCGAGATTGCGCTCGAGCACGTCGCGATCCGGCGTCACGCCGCACCTCCACGCTTCTTGGCGAGCAGCTCGAAGACCTGCGCAAAGGCGAGCCGCGCGCGCGTCAGCATCGACTCGGTCGCCTTCTCGCTCTTGCCGGCGTCGACCGAGATCTGCGCGACACTCCGACCCTCGATGTACTTCGCAATCAACGCGCGCCGGTAGTCCGGCGGCAAAGACGACAGGGTCGCGCCGACGAGCTCCTTCGTCTCGCGTCGCTCGAGGATCCACTCGGGCAGCGGCTCGCTCGCGATGCGTACGAGCATGAGATCGATCTCGTCAGCGGACTCGTCGAGCGCATCCTCGAGCGCGATCGGTCGGCGCTTGCGCCGCTGCGCGCGGATCTTGTTCTTGGCGATGCCGCACAGCCAAGTGCTCAAACTCGAGCGGCCGTCGAACCCGCGTAGGCCCTCGAGCGCGGTGAGAAACGTGTCCTGCACGGCGTCTTCGGCATGCCCGCGATCGCCGCCGACGCGGTAGTGCGCGAACTCGTACAAGGCCTCGAACTGGCTCTCGAACAGGAACTGCGCCGCGTCCCGATCCCCGGCGAGGATCCGATCGCGCAGCGCCATGTCCGACAGGCTCTCGAAGTTCGCTTTCACACGTCCGGCCAGGGTAGTGCCGCTGCCGGCGCTGATCCTTCGCGGGATTCGCAGGATCCGGCGCAAACCTCGCCGCAAAGCTACTCCTTCACCGGCAGGACGTGGATCGCCTTGACGATCAACTCGAGCTTCTCGCCGACCTTCAATTCGAGCGCTTCGAGCGATTCGGTCGTCATCACCGAAGCCATTTCGGCCGGCACGGTGATCTCGAACTTCACCAGCGACATGATGTCGCCCTTCTTGATCGACGTGACCTTGGCCTGGATGCGGTTGCGTGCGCCGTACTTCATCGTTGGATTCCTAAGCGGTTGTTGCTGTGTTTCGACGAGCCTGGATTTCCGTCGTCGCTGCGTGACTTCGGCGCGGCGCTGCACGGCGCTCGCGAGCACCTTCATCCGCGCGCGCCGATCAGCGACAGTGCGATCTCAAGCACGATCAGGATCACGATCAGCCATTCGAGAAACTCGGCGCGCAAGGTCGACGCGTGGTCGTGCATCTTGTCGTAGATGTCGTCGAGCGCGGCGAGCTTGCGTTGCGCGGCTTCGTTCCACTCGCGCAGGCGGAAGCGCGCGCCGGCCTGGCGCAGCACGCGTGCGAGGTACTGATCGCCGGAGACCTTGAGCGTGTTGCCCAAGCGCTCGAACAAGAACGCGGCCTCGACGTGCATGGCCGCCAAGCGTTCGAGATCGCGGTGCAGCGCCAGCGGCCCGAGCCAGCGTCTTGCGCCGCGCCGCGACACCAGTCGCGCGGAGCCTTCGAGCGCGCGATCGAGTTGCGCGTCGAGGAAGCGCATCTCGAGCAACTGCACGTTCGCGTACTCGAGCACGCGCAGCACGTCCTCGGGGTCGTCGTCGAACAGCACCGCCGCGTGCCAGTCGAGGACGGCGCAATCGCTCGGCGCGTATTGCAAGCGCGTTGCGAGTGCGTCGGCGGTTTCCTCGTTGGCAAGTGCGCCACGCTCTGCGCGCAGCACGCGCGCGAGCGCGAGCCCATGCTGCGCCACGAACTTGTCGGCGTCGGCTCCGAGGGCCTCCTCGGCAAAGCGAAACACCTGGTAGTCCTCGAGAATTTCAGCGGTTCCCGGCTTGGTGATCTGCGCCTCGATGCCCTGCGCGAGTTCGACGACGCGTCGCTGTGCGGCCGCGGCCAGCGTGCGGTCCGCTGCGAGCGCACACGACAGTTCGACGCAATCGTCGAGCGTCCCCGCGAACGGGATCGAGTACGAAACGAGCACGGCGCCGAATTCGAACAGCACGACCTCGATCGCCTGCGTGGTGCTCCAGCGCCCGAGCGTGAGCGTGGCGTCGCGCTGGGCGACCCGCAGCGGCGGCGGAGCGAATTGAAAGTGACTCGGAGCCGGATGGGTGTGTCCCAAGGTCCCGGCCGTGCTCGGATCACGCACCGTCGAAGCGGTTCCGGCGAGATCGATCTCGTGGCCGACGTCGAACGCGAACATCACGCGGCACTCGCCGCGCAGCTCGAGCGTCTTGGGATTCGTGCTCACGCCCTGGACTCTAGGCCGCAGCGACAGCGGACTGCCAGGGGGCACTTGTTCGCGTTCACCGAACGCCGTGCATTCGCATCCGCCGAAAGCTCAATGCGCGAAGTAGTCGGGCTCGTTGCCGCGCTTCCACTTGATGTTGCAGCCGAGGCTGGCGCGTTGTTCGACGGGCACGGCCTTGCCGGCGAGCACGGCGTCGAGAGCTGCGCGGAGATCCGCTCCGTCGACGGCGACCGCGTTGCCCGGCCGCGCCCCGTCCATTTGGCCGCGGTAGACGAGCTTGCGCGCGCCGTCGAAGACGAAGAAATCCGGCGTACACGCCGCGTGATAGCTCTTCGCCACGCTCTGCGACTCGTCAAACAAGTACGGGAACACGTAGCCCGCCGCGCGCGCCTCCAACTTCATGTTCGCCGGACTGTCCTCGGGATGTTCGGCGATGTCGTTCGAGTTGATCGCGACGATCGCGACGCCCTTCGCCGTGTACTCGCGCGCGAACGCTGCAAAACCGTCGCGAACGTGCTTCACGTACGGGCAGTGATTGCAGAGGAAGGCAACGAGCAACGCCGGCGCCGAGCGCAAATCGTCGCGCGCGACGGCGCGACCGCCGACGTCCGGCAAACGGAAATCGGGCGCGAGCGTGCCGAGCGGCAACATCGTCGAAGGTGTGCGGGCCATGTCGTCGTCCCCAGCGTCGTGGTCCGCTGCTTCGTAGTCAGTGGGTGCGCAGCCGTTGGCGCTCGCGCGCGGCGTTTGTAACGTGCGCGCCATCATGCTCAAAGTCGGACAAGCCGCTCCCGCGTTCACTCTCCATTCAACCTCCGGCGTCGAGGTCTCGCTCGCGAGCCTCAAAGGCAAGCAGGTCGTGCTTTACTTCTACCCGCGCGACGACACGCCGGGGTGCACGCGCGAGGCCTGCGAATTCCGCGACTTCGACGCGCGCTTCAAGAAGTGCGGCGCTGTCGTGCTCGGCGTTTCCGCGGACAATCGCGCAGCGCACGACAAGTTCCGCGCGAAGTACAAGCTGCCCTTCGACCTGCTCGTCGACGCGGGCAACGAAGTCGCCAAGAAATACGGCGCGCACGGTGAGAAGACGCTCTACGGCAAGAAGGTCATCGGAACGATCCGCTCGACGTTCGTGATCGACGCCCAAGGCAAGCTCGCGGCGTTGTGGTCGAAGGTGAAGGTCGACGGCCACGCGGAGAAGGTGCTCGCGGCGCTCAATGGCGTAGGCATTGGCGGCACGAGCGTCGTCGCCCCCGCGAAAAAGACGTCAGCGCCGAAGAAGAAGGCCGCGCCGCGCGCGAAGTGAACACGCTTCACTTCACGCGCAAGAGCGGCGTGAAGTAGCGGTAGTACACCTCGAGCGAGAGCACGCACATCGCCGTCGAGTACACACGGTCCCGCTCGTCGTCACCCGCGTATTGGCTGTACACGTCGAGCGGAAGCCACGAACCGTCCTCACTCTGCGCGGGCGGAAGCGCTTCCTTGAGCGCCGCGTTCCAGCGCTCCCAGTCAGGGCCTCCACGCCGCATCAGCGCGAGGCTGCCGTAGTACCAGAAGTACAAATTGCCCTGCGCCCGCTGCACGAACGCATCTTCGCCTTGCCAGCGATAGCCGTTCGGCGCACAGCTCGCGACGAACGCGAGCGCTTGATTCCAGCGTGCTGCCCCGAGGTCCTCGCCAAGCAGCGACAAGGCGAACAGCGCGGCCGGCGTCGAGCCCGGCAAGGTCGGATAGCCCGAGTTCAAGCGCTGCGGATCGTGGTTGTAGCGGAAGGCGCGCATCGCCTCGTCGTAGGAAGCGAGCACGAAGGCCTTGGCTCGCTCCATCACGGCGTCGGGGACGTCGATGCCGCCGAGAGCCGCCGACTCGAGCGCCATGATCTGCCAGACCGTGATCGAA
>CAYHRR010000419.1:0-4189 GCA_964358875.1 uncultured Planctomycetaceae bacterium
GGGCCGGCTTCCTGTGCGGCATGGCGATCTCGCTCGACTACGCGGGCATCGTTCCCGCGGGCGTGCTCGCTCTGTACTTCTTCGTTCCGCGCGCGCGCAGCGCCGGCCTCGCGACCGCGCTGCGCGAAACCATCGCGCCGGTGCTCGCCGCGCTGCCGCCGCTGGTGTTCCTGTTCGCAACGCAGTGGGCGATGTTCGGCGACCCCTGGAAACCAGGGCAATTCTGGATGCCGCGTCAAAACGAATTCGTCGACGTCGGCACGCGCGGCATCGCCTTGCCGTCGTGGGAAGTGTTCCTCAAGAACCTCGTCAGCCCGAGTTGGGGACTGCTGCCCTTCGCGCCCTTGCTCGTCTTCGGATTCCTGCCCGCGCGCAAACTCGTCGGCGAATGGGTGCTGCCGCTGCGCGAACGGCGCCTCAGCGCGGCCTTCGTGCTCGCCTTCATGTTGTTCTGCGCGATGAACGTGTACTCGCTGCTGCAGTTCAACACCGGCTTCCGCTACCTGCTGCCGATCGTGCCGTTCCTGTTCCTCGCGGCGAGCGATCACCTCGCGCGGCTCGACAAGAAGTGGCTCGCTGCGTTGACGATCGCCGTGGTCGCACACGGAGTCGTGCTGGCGATGACGCGCGAAGTCAGCGACACCGAGAACGAGCTGCGCCGCGCGGCGCACCAACTCGGCGTGTCCGAACCGGCGCTGCCCGGCTACTTCGAAGTGCTCGCCACGCAAACCGCCGTGCCCGCTTCATGGATCCGCGTGTTCGACGAAGGCCCGCAACTTCCGTGGCTGACGGTCTTGCGCCAAACGCAGCCGAACCATGCTTGGCTCGGCAATCCGTTCCTGGCGGCGGCGCTGCTCGCCTTGACGAGCGCGAGCTGTTGGCTGATCTGGAAGCTCGGCCGACGCGCCGAAGATCGCCTCAAGCTTTGAGGCCTGCGAGCGCGAGTTAGACTCCCGCCCCGCTTTTTTCGATGACGCCCGCAAAACCCCTCGTTCGCCTCGTGATTCCGTGCCTCAACGAGGTCGCGCAGCTCGAGTGGAGCGTCAACACGTGCCGCGCGTACCTTGCGAAGAACTTTCCCTATCGCTGGGAGGTTTTCGTCGCGGACAACGGCTCGAAGGACGGCACGGCCGAGCTCGCCGAGCGGCTCTCGAAGCAATTCCCCGACGTCGGCTACTTCACGATTCCCGAGCGCGGCCGCGGGCGCGCGTTGCGCAAAGCGTGGAGCGAGTGCGACGCCGACATCGTCGCCTACACGGACGTCGATCTGTCGACCGAGCTCGTCGCGCTCGAGAAGCTGTGCCGCGCGATCCACGAACAAGGCTTCGACATCGCCACCGGCTCGCGCTTGTTGCCGGAGTCGGACATCAAGCGCGGACCGAAGCGCGAGTTCATTTCGCGCTGCTACAACCTGCTGATCAAAGCGGTGCTGTTCACGCACTTCTCAGACGCGCAGTGCGGCTTCAAAGCGGTTTCGCGCCGCGTCGTGCGCGACGTCGTCCCGATGATCGAAGACCAAGCCTGGTTCTTCGACACCGAGCTGCTCGTGCTCGGCGAGAAGCAGGGCTACCGCATCGCCGACGTGCCGGTGAAGTGGGTCGACGACGACGACAGTCGCGTCAAGATCGTCAGCACCGCCTGGGAAGACATCAAAGGCGTCGCGCGCGTCCGCAAGTTCCTGTGGAGCGCCGAATTCGCCGAGAAAAAGCGCGAAGTCGCGGCGGCGCGCTCGGCGCAGAGCGCGACGGCGCGCTAGAGCTCGACGATGCGCGACGCGCCGGGCACGGCGTCGTTCGCTCTGATCGTGAGCTCGACCGGGTCCCGATCCGGAATCGATACACGGACCACTGCGTCGTCATCGCCGTTCCAACGGAGCTCGACGCTGTGACCGATGACGATGCACGACGTCGTGTCCGATCCGACGGACATGCGCACAGTCACTCGGTCCACCACGCGAGCGTCCGCTCGAATGTCGAGCCGCATCTGGCGTCGATCGTTAACCAGCGCAAGGTCCTCCATCGGCGCCCGCACGATCACCGACGCGCTGTCGGACCAGGTACGGAGACCGCCAACACCTGCGGCTCGAGGCGGATCCTCGGCGACATCGATCACGCTGTACTCGATCGGCGCGAGGCCCGCGATGCGGAACTTGCCGTCGTCGCCGTACCTCGACCAAGTGGTCGCGAATTCCGCCCCTCCGTCGAGCCACATCAGTTCGGGATTCAGCCGAGAGTTGCGTGGTTCGGAAGAACGAGCGCGTCGCGTGAGCGGAGCGATGAGCAGTCGCTGCGCGTTGCCGACCGCGCTCACGCTCGCGTAGCCGGGCGCCGGTAGTCCGGTCAGACTTCCGGCGAGATGAACGCCCTGCTCGAGCTCGATGGCGCCGACGTCCGTGACGACGACCGGTTCCACGGCGAGCGAGCGCGACGCCGGTCGGAATCCGGTGTGCGCCGCGACCAACACGTGGTCTGCAGCCTGTGGAGATCGAACTCGGAACGCTCCGTCGTCTCTACAGATCGTCGCTTCCGTCGGCGCCGACCCGGGCCTCCCAGCGCCGTCCAACGGGTACAGCGCAACGAACGCCGCCCCCGCGTTCTCGCCGAATGGCAGCAGGACCTGTCCGGTCACGATTCGTCGCGCGGGGGTCGGCCCGATGGTCACGCGAAGCTCGACGCGGTCGGCGCCGAGTCGAGTCTGCGAGCCGACGTCGACGGACACTTGCTCGGGCATGAAGCGTGGGTGATCGTAGACCACGTCGAGGTACCGCGGCGCCTTCGAGGGTTCGGCGAAGAGCGCCGTCATGTCGACTTCGACGTGCGCGCCCGAGACGGAGAAGCTCCAGTCTTCGTCAGGACGCACTGAAACGCGCGCGGTGTCGCTTCCAACATCGCCGACGACCGTGCCGACCAACCACCAGCCGGCAGGTCCGTTGTCGTCGACATGCGACGACTCCACTTGCTCGTGGACCGTGACCTCGCTGCGTTCGACGACGGACGTTGAAGAGTTTCCAACACGCAACGACGCCGACCCCCGGGCTTCGATGTCCGGTGCCGACGCGAGTGGCGCAGGCTGCGCTGAGTCGTGGGAGAAGATCCAAACGAGTGCCGCGGCCGTGATCGCCGCCGCCGCTGCGAACCAGAGTTTCGTCGCCACGAGTAGACCTCCCCCGATCAAGACGGATGTCGGCGCGAGTGTGCGAGCAACTTCGGAGGCGCGAACGAGCACCACCGCGCGAACGGTCCCGGCCGATCCTTGCGACCAGCCGCTCGACGCGAGCAACGCGGTCACGCCCGCCGGCAAGCCCTGGCGCAGCAGTTCGAGTCCGCGGTGAAGCTGAACCCGCACCGTCGCACCCGGCTTGCCGGTCCGCGCTGCGATCTCCCCCGGGCTTGCGCCCTCGAGCAGCCAAGTCGCGACGACCTCGCGATACGTGTCGGGCAAGTTCGCGACGGCTTGTCGCACCGCATCACTCAGTTCGCGGCGCTCGAGCTCCTCCTCCGGCACGCGCGGATCTGCAACCTCGCTCGCGAGCGCATCCGGGCGGCGCACGGCCGCGCGGCGTGCGTTGCGAGCGTGGTTCGCGAGGATCCCGAGCAGCCACGGCATCACCGGCCGGCGCGCGTCGAACTTCTCTGCCGAATCAAGTGCGGTCAAGAAGGTCGCCTGGACGAGGTCCTCGACCTCGGCGGCGTCGTGAACGAGGTGCCAAGCGACGCGCGCGAGCTGCGGCGCGGCTCCGTCGAACAGCTCTCCAAGCGCACCGACATCGCGGCGTTGCACGTAGCGGCGGAACAGTTGATCGGGGTCGAACTCGGCCATCGCGCACAGGATTGTCTGCTGATCGCCGGGCGTTTCAGCAACTTTCAGAATCTCCGCTCGCGCCGCGCGCCGTACCGTTCGCGGTCCGCGCCATGACTCACGCAACGAACTACGTGCTGCTCGACGATCACCCCGGCGTGCGGATCAAGGCTTGGGTGCGCGGCGTTCCGTTCGAGGACGAAGCGCGCAAGCAGCTGCTCAACGTCGCGAGCTTGCCGTTCGTCCACAAGTGGGTCGCGGCGATGCCGGACGTGCACTGGGGCATCGGCGCGACGGTCGGCAGCGTGATCCCGACTTACAAGGCGATCGTGCCCGCCGCTGTCGGCGTCGACATCGGCTGCGGGATGATGGCGGTGAAGACCACGCTGAA
>CAYHRR010000420.1:0-4183 GCA_964358875.1 uncultured Planctomycetaceae bacterium
CTCGTGCGCATCGTCGACGACGGTTGCGGCATCGCGCGCGACGAGATCGAGCTCGCCTTCGCCGCGCACGCGACGAGCAAGTTGTCGCGCGTCGACGACCTCGATCACATTGCGACGCTCGGCTTTCGCGGTGAGGCGCTCGCCTCGATCGCGTCGGTAGCGCGTTGCGCGCTGTTCTCGCGCACGCGCGAGGTCGCGCTCGGCGCGCAGCTCGAAATCGAAGGCGGACGGGCGGGCGAGGTGCGCGAGGCCGGCGGCGCCGTCGGCACGCGCATCGAAGTGCGCGACCTGTTCTTCAACACGCCTGCGCGGCGGCGCTTCCTCAAGACCACAGCGACCGAACTCGGGCGCTGTCTCGACGTGATCCAACGGCTCGCGCTCGCGCAGCCCGGTGTCGGCTTCGTTGCGACGCACGACGGGCGGCGCTTGTTCGACGTCGAGCCGTCGATGGATCTGCGCGCGCGCGTGCGCCGCACCTTCGGCGCCGAGCTCGCGGATGCACTGGTGCCCGTCACGGCCGTCGACGGCGCGACGCGCCTCGAGGGGTTCATCGCGCCGCCGCGTTTCGCGCGCAACGACACCTCGCGGCAGATGTGGTTCCTCAACGGTCGGCCGTTGCGCGACAAGATCCTGTCGCGCGTGCTGCGCGATTCCGGCCGCGGTTTCATCGTCGACAACAAGCAACCCGCCGCGTTCCTCGCGCTCGCGCTCGATCCGTCCAAGGTCGACGTCAACGTGCATCCAGCCAAGGCCGAAGTGCGCTTTCGCGACGAGCGCCGCATGTTCGGTTTCCTCGTCGCGCCCTTGCGTGCCGCGTTGCAAGGGACCGACATGGCGACGCCGGGCGAACGCATGTTGACGACGGCGCTTGCACGCGAAGGCGGCACCGATCGCGACGGCTTCACGCTGCGGCCGAGCGCGCGGCAGTTCCCGTTGCCCGACACCGGCGTGTTGCGCGCCGAAGCAGGCCCTGCGGAGTTTGTGCGCGAAGTTCCGGCGGCGCCTGCGCGATCGAACGAGGGCGCCGCGCCGCTCGAGATCCGCGGGCCGTTGCTGCAGATCGCGAAGACCTACATCGTGCGCGCGTTGCCCGACGGTTTCGAGATCGTCGATCAGCACGCACTGCACGAGCGCTTGACGCTCGAACTGCTCAGCGCGGAACTGGCGCGCGGCAACGTCGAAGTGCAACGCCGCTTGGTGCCCGAACTCGTCGAAGTCGGCGCCGCACAGGCGGAGCTGCTCGAAGCGCACCTCGAGGCCTTGGCGCGCATCGGCATCCAGCTCGCGCGCTTCGGCGCCGGCACGATCGCGGTGCACGGCTTGCCGTCGCGCCTGCGCAAGCCCGATCCCGAGGCGATCGTGCGGGAGATCCTCGGCGCGATCGAGCGCACCGGCGCGGCGCCCGGCGCGGCCGAATTGCTCGAAGAAGTGCTGCACCGCGCAGCCTGTCGTTCATCGGTGATGGCCGGCGACGAACTCGGCGAGATCGAGATGCGCGCCTTGCTCTCGCGTGCGCGCGAGACGAATCACGATCAAACCTGTGCTCACGGCCGGCCGACGCGCGTGAAGTTCACGCTCGCGGACTTGGAGCGCGCGTTTCAGCGCCGCTGAGCGCGTTCACTTCTTCGGCTTCGGTGGTTCGAAGTCCGCGGGCACCAGGGTCGGCCGCAAGGAACCCTGCTTCAGCCACAGCGCCATGTTGGCCTTCGGCGCGAAGGACCACGGGCTCGCGCCGAGATCGGGCGGGTAGATCTGCAACTTGTGCGGCACGTTGAAGTGATCGAGCGCGCGGTAGTCCGTCAACTCGATCAGCAAGGCCGTTTCGGGAAACGCGGTGCCGCCGACGAGCTCGGCGACGATGGCGAGCTGCGGCAGCTTCGTCGTCACGTCGACTCCGATCCACGCGCCGACGTCGGCCGGCGTCGACGCTTTGGCCGCAACGCGCACGATGGCGAAGTCGGGGCTGCGCACGTCGATCCAGCGCAGCGCTTGCGCGCGCGCGAGCAACGGCGCAGGCACGGCGAACGGCGGCGCAGGCATCAACTTCAGTGAACGCAGCCGGATCGCGTGGGCATCGATCAGGCGCGTGAAGGTGCGCGACACCTGCGCGATTTGGTCGAGCTGCTTGCGATCCTGTTCGAGCTCGACACCCTGCAAGCGCGTCGCACCGCCCTTGGGATCGACGAGCCAATCGCCCTGAGGGCCGCGCATCGAACGCCGGCCGTCCTTCGACATCGAGAACGCGACGTAGTTCGGATCGAGGTAGCGAATGCGCGCGTCGTTGAAATCGGTTTCGGCCTGCGAACCAGGCTCCCAACCGCGGCCTTCGAACAACAGATCGAAGCCCTGCACCTTGGCCGGCGCGACCGCGCCGCTCGTCGCCGTGCACACCGCGCGCCACAGGGTCTTGGCCTCCTCGCTCGCGTCGGCGGGAAGCTCTCCGGGCGCCAACTCCTTCTGTGGCGGAATTTGCTGCGGCGGCGCGACGACCGGCGCGGGTTTGGGCGCCTCGGGCGCAGGTTCCTGCAGCGTCGGAGTCGGCAGCGCACTCAGCGCCGCGAGCAACGCGCGGATCAGCCACAGCAAAGCTGCAAACATGAACTTCGAGAACATCGTCATCCGTCGTCTCCGAGGGCGCCAAGGCTAGCGAGCCGCCATCGCCGCCGCGCGCCGCGCTTGGAATCGCGAGGCGCGGCGTCACCATGGCGCGCGATGAACGAAGCGGCGCAGGCACGGGACGAGTTGCGCTTCATGCTCGGTCCTACGGCGAGCGGCAAGAGTTCGTTGGCGCTCGAAGTCGCCGAGCGCGCGGGGGCCGAGATCGTTTCGCTCGATTCGATGCTCGTTTACCGCGGCATGGACATCGGCACGGCCAAACCCGGCGCCGGCGAGCGCGCGCGCGTGCCGCACCACGCCATCGACCTCGTCGAGCCGAGCGCGGTGTTCACGGTGCAGGACTATCTGAAAGCCGCGCAAGCCGCGCTCGCTTCGATCACCGCGCGTGGGCGCCGCGCGCTGTTCGTCGGCGGCACGGCCTTCTACTACAAGGCGCTGACGCAGGGCTTGTTCGAGGGCCCGCCGCTCGATGCAGCGTTGCGCGCAGCACTCGAGGCGCGCTATGAGCGCGAAGGAGCCGCAGCCTTGCACGCCGAACTCGCGCGCATCGACGCCGTGTCGGCGGCGCGCATCCACGCCAACGACAAGAAGCGCGTCGTGCGTGCGCTCGAAGTGTGGGAGCAAAGCGGCAAGCCGTTGACCGAGTGGCAACGCGAATGGGGCTGGGGCGACCCTTCGCAACCGAAGCGCGGTCGCGCGCGGCGCGTCGTCGGGCTCGCGCTCGAGACCGCCGAGCTCGATGCGCGCATCGCCGCACGCATTGTGGCGATGCTCGACGCAGGTTGGCCGGACGAAGCGCGCGCGATTCGCGATGCCGGGGGCTTCAGCACCACGTCGTCACAGGCGCTCGGCTACTCCGAAGCCCTGGCGCTCGCCGACGGGAGCCTGACGCGCACCGAGGCCGAGCGGCGCATCTACCTCGCGACGCGTCAGTTCGCACGGCGGCAGCGCACGTGGCTGCGCAAGTTCAACGAAACCCGTTGGGTTGCTGCGCCGAAACGCGAAGACCTCGCCGAACGGGTCGACGAGGTCCTCGGCGTGCTGTGGCCGTAACGCGGCGTTACGGGTGGTTGACCTTGAACTCGACCTCGGGCGGCGTCGGGCGGTAGGGCGCCTGGGTCGGCATCGGGATGAACGGGTTCTCGGGGTTCGAGTTGCCGAAGTGGCGCCGGACCGTGAGCTGCACGTCGTCGACGTCGGACCAGAGCTTCTCGTCGAGGTCGCCGTCGGTGGTCCGGGTGTAACCCAGGAAGTGGTACGAGATGCGCGGGCCCACCGAGTTGATGTGCCAGTGGTTGTTCTCGTAGGCCGGAGTGGTGCAAGCGGTCGTGAGGGCCGCGAGGAGCGCGAGGGCGCCGAACGAAAGACGCTTCATGGGCAACGTGGGTTTGGGTTCGGGGGCGCCGAAGTGGTTCGAGTCGCGTTGGGCGACCCGGGGGGCTTTGGCGAGGCGCGGCAGTATGGACAGGGGCTCACTCGCCCGTCAAGGTTGCGCACCGCGCTCGGTCGCTCAACGGCGGACCAAGGCGCGGACGGCACAGCCCCGACGGGGCGGAAAAGCGGACGA
>CAYHRR010000421.1:0-4168 GCA_964358875.1 uncultured Planctomycetaceae bacterium
GCGGGGCGGGGGGGGGGGGGGGGGGGTTTGTAAACCTTTTTTTGCGCGGGGGGGGGGGGGGGGGGCGGCCGCCCCCCGGGGCCGGGGCGTTCGCACCGCACTCGAAGTGTCTTCGAGCGTCGGTCCGAAGGCCCGGGAGTGTAGCGAGCACGTTGGGGTCGCGGAAGTTTTCAGACGACCTCGCGCGAGCGACTTGAAGGCCTTGCGTGCTTCAACCGTCGACGCGCACGAAGTCGCCGCCGGTCAACTTCGCGAGCAACTCGAGCGTCCCGTCTCCGCTGCTGCCGATTTGGACGCAGTGGAACACTACGCAGGCCTGAGATCCGACCCGTTCGATCAGACCTTCGACCCAGCTCGGCCCGTCGGTCGTCGCGCCGTCGCACAACACGATCACCGTGTCCTCTTCGAGCTTGCGCATGTCGAGCGTCCCGTCGGAGCGCAGGCGCAACACGCTCTCGACCGCTGTGCGCAGCACCGTTCCGCCGAGCGGCCGCTGGTAGCTGATCCACGCCGACGCCGCTCCGACGTTGGTCGTGTTGGCGATCTGCAGCTGGTCCTTCCAGATGTGCAGGGCACTGTCGAACAACACGACGCGAAAGCGCGTCTGCGGCCCGAGATCGCGGAGGAACTGCGCCATTTGGCGCGCGGCTTCGGCATAGCGCGACGCGCCGGTCTTCGCGAAGGGCGCCTCCATCGACGTCGAGCGATCGATGATGAAGGTGACGCGATCGGTCACCGGACGCAGCCCGAAAAAAGCCGCCTTCGTCAGCTGCGGATCGAGGTCCGAGTCGGCCGGATTCGGCGGAGTGGTCGAGCGTTGCTTCCACCACACAGCCCAGCGGTCGGGATAGGGCCCGATGCTCTTGCCGGAACGCGTTTTCAGCTGGCGATGCAGCTCGTCTTCGATGCGCCGCGAGCTGTTGGCAGCGTGCTCGCGTCGACCGATCCAAACCGCCAAGCCTTCGATCAAGGCCGGCACGGCGAGCTCGTTGTCGACGACGGCGAGCAGCTTGATCGCGCGCGTGCTGACGCGCCAATCGACGGCGAGCAAGTCGTCGCGCACGAACTCGAACACGGCGCGTTCGCCTTCGCCGCCGCGCGTCGGCGGATGGCGCGCGAAGTGCTCGAGCACGACACGGGCGGCGACCCAATTCGTTTCGCTGCGCGCACGCGCCAGTTGGGCGAGCATGAAGGCGTGCACCGTGTCGTCGGACCAGTCGACGAGTGCGTTCATGGCCGCGTCGCGAATCTCGCGGCGCTCGTCGCGCGCGCAGGTCATCAACGCCGGCAAGGTCGACGGCGCGTGGCGGCCGGCCAAGATGTCGAGCGCTGCGCGTCGGCGCGCGGGCGGATGGCTGTCGGGCTGGCCGAGCAGCGTCGTCGCGATCCACGCCGGCAATTCGTTCTTGCGGTCGAGATCGAAGGCGCGTTCCAGGGCTTCGAAGCCCTGCTCACTGGCCCGCTCGCGCGCGCTGCTCACGGTGAACGCGGATTTGCGCGCCGCTGCCGTGCGCCGCGGCGCGAGCGCTCCGAGGTCGAGCAAGGCGATGAACACTTCGCTGCGCCGGTCGGGCACCGCGACTTGGATCATGCGCAACTCGGCGACCACGGGCTCGAGTTCACGCAGGGCCTCGGGCGGGATCTCGACCTGCACATCCGAGTACTTCTTGATCCAGCGCGCGAGCTGGACGGTCGCGTCCTCCGGCGCAGCTTGGCGCTTGCCCGTTTGCGCCATGACGGGCGTGACCAAGGCGAGTCCGCCGAACGTCGACAGCAGTGCGAGCAGCAGGAGGCGCTTCACGTCGCGGAGGGATACCTGACAGCGCGCACTTCGGCTACCGCGGCCGTCCGCAAGAGCCGCGTCACGGCGTCAAATCGACGTCGAGGAAACGCACCGGTTCCGCGAGGCGCGGGTCGTGGTGCAGGCCGACGACGTGGACCTTGACGCCCTGTCCGGCGAGCTCGATCGAAAGCGCTTCGCCGGCGGGCAAGTACGAGCTCGTGTCGAGCAGCAGCTTGGCCTCAGCGAGTTCCTTGCCCGCCGCGTCGAGCAACGTCGCGCGGAACTCGATTTCGCGCCCGATCAAGCCCGGCACACGGTGGCCGGCGTGGTTGGCGACATCGATCAACGTGTTCTTGCCGTCGCGGCGCGCGCTCAATCCGAAGGCCAAGGCGAGGAAGGCCGGATCGCGCGGCGACTGCAACTCGTGCGTCCGCACGATGCGCTGCTCGCCGCCGACTTCGACCGTGCGCGTCGGTCCCATGTGGCACCCGACGCACGACAGGCCTTTCGACGCGAGCTCCGGCAGTTCGAGGTCCTTGGCGATCCCGATCACCGGGCCGACGCTGGTGCGATGGCACGCTGAGCACAGAGCATTGCTGCCGGCGCCGATCATCGTGTCGCTGCGCGTCGATTTGTGGGCGTCGGTCGGCGCTCCGCGCGGGCCGAGCATCGCTCCGTCCGCGCCAAGGTGGCACGCTTCGCACGCGATGCCGAAGTGTCGATCCGCCGCACGCGCTTCGGGTCGAGCGCCGAGGCCTTTGACGTGCAACGGCTGCGGCACGTGACAGCTCCAGCACGACTCGACCTTCTTGCGCTCCTTCAATTCAGCCTGGTAGAGCTCGTCGACCCACGCGAGCGCGTGCGCGGTCGTCGACCACTCCAGGACGACGTCGGCGTGGCACTTCGCGCAGCCGAAGTCCTCGAGTTGGTCGAGTTTGGCTACGCGCCCATCGGGCCGCAGCGCCGGCTTCGCGAGCTTCCACTCCTCGGTGGCGCGCACCGCGACCACAGCTGCCGCCAAGGCGCCGACGGGAAGGCACAGCGCGACGAAAAGAGAGAGTGCAGTACGCATCGTTGGGCTGGAAACAAGCGCGCCCCCGGTCGCTGACCGAAGGCGCGCAGGATCCTAACCGCAGCGGGCGCCGTGCCGTCAAACGTCGAGCGTGGCGCGCATCATCCAGCCCGTTTTTTCGAGCTCCGCGAGCTGCGCGGTCAAGAGGTCGGCCGTGTCGACGTCGCCTTCCTCCTCGGCGACCGTGCGCGTCGAACGCAGACCCTCGATGTGCGTGTCGAGGCGCGCGACGAGGGCCGCGACGATGGTCAGATCGCGCGTCACTTCGAGCGGGAATTCGGCGATGCGCGAGTGGGCCGCCACTTGCCGCGCCGTGCCCAGCGCCAAACCGCCGAGCGCTGCCGAGCGTTCGGCGACCTGATCGTTGAAGCCGGTGAGGCTCGTGGCGAGCGCATCGAAGAAGGCGTGCAAGGCCACGAACTGGGGCCCCCTGACATTCCAGTGCGCGACCTTCACTTGCAGTTGCAAGTCGAGGCCGTCGAGCAGTCGCTCGTTGAGCGCCAGGGTCAAGCGCGTACGCGAGCGTTCACTCAGGGGACTCGCGCTGCTGAAGCGCGTGGGAAGAGCCAGCGGTTTCTTGGCGACGGTCTTGCTCATGCGACTGCTCCTGCGGCCGATGCCGGTGTGGTGACGTGGTGGAATTGAAGTGCGATGTCCGCAGCGGCGACGACGGCTGCGATGCGCACGGCGTCGTGGACGTGCTCCTCGGTGAGCCCGCCGTCGCGCACCGCGCGCTCGTGGGCTCGAACGCAGAATTCGCAGTCGTTGAAGGCGCTGACGGCCAGCGCGAACAGCTCGAAGTCGAGCTTGTTCGTCGCGGGTTGCGCCAAGCGAGTCATGCGCAAGCGCGCGGGTTTGTGTGCGTACGCAGCGTTTTCGACGCGGTGGCGGAAGCGGTAATAGACGTTGTTCATCGCCATCAACGTGGCCGCGGCGTGGGCGTCTTCGATCAGAGCCTCGCCGTTTTCCGCGCGCGCGTCGGCGGCGAAGGCTTGGGCGAGCGGCGCGTTCTTGGCTGCCAATGCAACGGCGAGCGCCGCGCCCCAGCGTTGGGCGGAGTTGAGCGCTCCGCCGTCGCCGAGCACGGCCGCGAGGTTGAGGCGCGTGTCCTTCGCGCTGTCCGGCAGGCTTTCGCGCAGTCGATCGGTGTGTTGCATCGCGCTCACACTTTCAGCGTGGCTTGGCCGGGCTTCCAGTTGCACGGGCACAGCTCGCCGGATTGCAGCGCGTCGAGCACACGCAGAACTTCGTCGACGTTGCGGCCGACCGACAGATCGTTGACGTCGACGAAGCGAATCACGCCCTCGGGGTCG
>CAYHRR010000422.1:0-4163 GCA_964358875.1 uncultured Planctomycetaceae bacterium
ACCGTGACGATCGGCACCGGCCCGCGGATCGAGCTCGACAGGAAGCACTCGTCGACGTGCGCGATCTCGGCACGCGGAAGGCGCTCCGTGCGGAACTTCAGCGCGAATCCTTCAGCGATTTGCCGCAGCACCTTGAGCGTGATGCCTTCGAGCACTCCGTCGCCGGCCGCGATCAGCTCGCCGTGCCGGACGAAGACGATGTTGGCGCTCGAACACTCGAGCACGCGTTCTTCGGCGTCGACCAAGATGTGATCGAAGCGCTCGCGCGTGCCGATCGGAAACGGCTTGCGCACGCGCACGAACTCGGTGGTCTTGATGCGCGGCGTCGGGCGGCTCAAGTGCGGCGCGAAGTCGACGCGCACGCCTCCGGTCAGATACTCGGCCGGAAGCGGCGCGAACGGCGAGAGCGCGATGAAGGTGTCCGCGCTCACGCCCTGCAACGTCGCGGGCTCGCGCAAGACATCGAAACGCACGCGCGCGTCGGTGCCCGGATAGGCACGCACGACGGCGTCGAGCGCGCGGCACAGCGCGGCGCGGTCGAGTCGTTTCGTCCAACCCAGACCGCTCATCGAGCGCTCGGTTCGTTCGAGGTGCGCGTCGAGCCACAGGAACTTGCGGTGCTCGAAGGTGCGCAGCGCCGAGTACACGCCGCCGGGCAAGTGCTCGAGTACGTCGTGAACGTTGCCGCCCTGCGTCAGCACGGCCAGCGCGCGCGGCCCTGAGGCGTCGACCGCGAAGAGTTGGAGTTCGGCCGCCGAGCTGTTCACGGTCGTCATGGCGAGGTCAGGTTAACGTCCGAGCGAACCACGCCGCGCGCTCACTTTTCCGCGCGCTGCGCACACGAACCGTCGCGAGCCGGGCCGCGCGAGTTCGAGCGCAAGGGAAACGCGCAACGTCGGCGCAGCGTGCTCAGCGCTTCAGTTCGAGCTTGAGGGTGTAGTCCTTCCAGGCCGCTTCGATCTCGCTGAGATTCACGCCCTCGAAGGCGCGTTTGACGGCCGCCTTGCGCGCTTCGACGCCCGCCTCCTCACGCGCGCGCTCGTCGTCGCCCTTGCCGGTGAGATCGAGCTCGGCCAGCCGGCGGCCGTAGTCGGCCTTCAGCGTGTCGAAGTACAGCGCGAGGATCTTCGACCAGCGCGGATGTTCGAGCGCGACCTTCGCCGTGCGCAGGAAGTAGATCATCGACCAACCCTGCGCGTAGCACGTGCGGATGCGGTCCATCCGGTAGTAGTCGGGCTGCTCGAACTCGATGATGTCCTTCCAAGGGATCGAGTGATGTTCGGCGATCGCGCTTTGGATCGTGCCGATGCGCCACGAGTTCACGCCGATCGAGGTGACTCTCGTGCCCTTGATGTTCGCGCCGCTGAAGAAGTCGCCGTGGCCTTCGTTGAACCACGAGTGCGGCGGCAGCTCGCCCGCCGAGTAGTGGATGAACTGATGGAAAGCCTCGTGGTACAGCACGATGAACGTGTTTTCCTCGCCGGTTTCGCGCTTGCCCTTCTCCTTGATCGTCGCGTCGTAGAACACGAGCTCGCAGGTCTCGGAATTCCAATAGCCCGCCGACCACGGACTTCCGCCGTAGGCGAAATACTCGTTGCGATCGCGGCACACGCGCACGGTCGAAACGGCGAGCACCTCGTCGACCGGTGGGAACAGCTCGACGTACTTCTTGCGGATCGACTCGAGATCGCTCGCGATCGTGCGCACGAGCGCCTGGTCCGGCGTGTGGTACACGACGATGAAATTCTCGGTGTCTTCGGCCTTCCAGCCGCGCACGAGCCGCGAGGCGACCTCGACGCGGTACTCGCTGCCGCGCAATCCGGAGCGCTGGTACTTCAGGCGCAGCTTGGTGACGTCGCGCGCTTCCGGTTCGCTGAATTGCACGTGGTCGGCGATGTAGCGCCAGATCTTCGTCTGCTCTTCGAGGTCGCGCGGCGCGCACTCGCCGATGAAGGCGATCGTGCGGCGTTTCTCCTGCACGAACGCGCAACACCAACCGGCCGTGCCGCTCGCTGGAGCACCCTGTCGCGCCACCAAGGCATGCACAGTCGCCTTGTACGCGCCCTCATCCTTGCCGGGCTCGTTGCGACCGAGCGCGAACAGCGTGCGGCGTTCGAGATAGCGCTCGAGCGAATTCAAAGGCGGCGGCGGAGGCGGCTCGGGCTTGGCGTCGCCGGGCTTCACGTCGCCGGGCGGCGTGCTCGTCGGAACGGGCCCGCCCGTGGTCGGCGCCGGAGTGTCCGGCGTCCAGTCGATCCACACGACCTCGAGCGTCGGCCGCATCGCGCGGCGATCGCGCGGCTCCTTGGCGAGCTTCTCCGCGTAGTAAAGAACGATCAGGTCTTCGTCCGGTTGCGTCGGCACCTGCTCGTAGTCGCGCGCGCGCGGCAACGTGATGCCGAGCTCGGCGTGCTCCTCTTTCGAATAGCCGCCTTGCGCAAAGGCGAGCGCGGTCAGCGCGACGACGAACACACTCGGCAAAAATCGGAGTTCCATGGCGATCGTGGCGCCCAAGTTTCCGGACGGCGCGACGGAGCGCAATGGCGTGGCGGCGACAACGCGTTCGAGAGAACAGCGGGCACGCCGGTGGAGCTTCCAAAGGCGTGCCCGGGCGCTGTGCGCGCCGTTCGCCGGGCGCGCTGCGCGCTGTTCGCTGTTCGCCAGATGCGTTGCGCGCTGTTCTCCGGACGCGCCACGCGCCGCCGCAATCGAGTTCGCGCGCTAGAACGTGAACTCGACGGCGTTGGTGAGGTTCGTCGACTTCGGAGCGGGGGGGTCGCGGTACCAGCACTGTGCCTGGATGACTTCGCCGCCGACGAAACCGTTGCCGAGGTTCGCCGAGTTGGCGCCGATGAACGCGAGCAGATCGATGGTGGCCGTTCCGTTGCACTGTCCGAACGTCCCGCCGGAGATCTGAAGCGGCGTCTGTTGTCGAGGCGCCTTGACGCACATGAAGCTCGTGCTCGTGCCCGACCACTGGTTCGCGACGCGGCCGCTGATCCCATAGAAAAGGATGCTCTGTGCTTGGCCGTTGAATTGTGAGGCCACCATCACGCACTGACCGGAGCCTTGGAAGACGCTCATCAAGCCGTTGCATCCGAACGTCGACGTTCCGGCCGTGCAGTAGTTGACCGGCGGCGCGAGCAACGCAGAACTCGACGATGCGGCGTCCACGCACGCAGCACCGGCGAGCGCTTCGTCGGCATCGTCGAATCCGACCAACTCGTCCACGGAGTCGTCGAGCGTCGAGCACTCCGCGACGAGCGTGATCGCGCGCGTGCCGAACACGTCGATGGAATAGCGCCCGCTGCGCAGCACGACGCCGTCACTGGACGCGTAGTGCAGGCCGTCGGCGGCGTTGAACTCGAGCTCGTCGAGCCCGTACGTGCTCGCGACCTCAGCGAGCCCGTAGGCGCTCGCAACACCAGCGAGCCCGTAGGTGCTCGCAATATCGGAGAGCACGCCGTCGCGCGCTGCTGACGTTGCGAGTTGCGGATCGGCGTGCACGAAAGCGACGGTCGCTTGCGCGTGGCCCAAGCCGGCGATCACTGCGGCAGCGATCGATGCGTGAACGAAGTGCGAGAGATGTCTCATTGCGCGAGTCCTCACGTGGGTTTCGAAGGAAGTTGGATTCGATACGCCGCACGCGCGAGAGGGCCACGAGCGCCACTGTCGGCGAGCGGAGTGGATGCGAAGCGCTCGAGGTCTGGGATTCGACGCTCGACGGCTTTCACGAAACATGGGACGCAAACCAAGCGCCGATGTTCCTAGTTCCGCGCAGTTCCCGCGAACAACCGGCAGTTGCCTTCAGCGCGAGCGACTCCGCGTCGTCGAAGACAACCGCGACTTCCTCGCGTCGCGCGTGCAGTTGTTCGCGGTGGCGCGCACGCCGCTGAGCGCGAGCGACGTGCGCCGATGCGCGACGAGTCGCTGTTACGCTCTCGCGCGCAAATTCCCGAACTCGGCCGACGGCACCAACTCCCGATGATCGACATGAATCCGACGCTGACACTGCTGCTCTTGCTCGGCCCTGCCTGTGCACAAGAAGCAGCTCAGGCAAACGCGACGAAACCTGCGCCCGTAGCGCCGCGCGAAGTGACGGCGCCCGAGCCGCAAGCGCAGCCCGCGCAAAACGCGCCGCAGCCCGTGGCTCCGTCCGAGCC
>CAYHRR010000423.1:0-4158 GCA_964358875.1 uncultured Planctomycetaceae bacterium
ATGCACACCGAGGCGCTGGTCAGGATCGAGCGGATCGGGTGCGAAATCAGGCTGCGCCAAGCGAGCTTGAACATAGGTCGCTCCTCTAGCGCGCCGCGCCGCTGGTCGCAGCGTTGTGTTCGATACTGCCGAGTTGGCCCTTGTCGAGGTGCACGATCGACTGCGCGTGCGCTGCGGCGTGCGGGTCGTGCGTGACCATCAAGATCGTCTTCTTGAACTCGCGGTTGAGGCGCACGAGCAGGTCGAGCACTTGCTCGGCCGACTTGCGATCGAGATCGCCGGTCGGTTCGTCGGCCAGGATCACCTTGGGATCGGTGGCGACGGCGCGCGCAATGGCGACGCGTTGCTCTTGTCCGCCCGAAAGTTGCTTGGGCCGATGGTGCATGCGGTCCTTCAAGCCGACGAGCTCGAGCGCGAACTCGGCGTGCTTGCGCCGCTGTGCGCCCGACAACTTGGTCAATTTCAGCGGCAACTCGACGTTTTCGAGCGCCGACAGCACCGGGATCAGATTGAAGCCTTGGAACACGAAGCCGACGTTGCTCGCGCGCCAGTGCGAGAGGTCCGCGCCGCTGAGTTGCGCCAAGTCAGCGCCGGCGACGATCAGGTTGCCGGAGTCCGGTGAGTCGAGGCCGCCGACGAGGTTGAGCAGCGTCGTCTTGCCCGAACCCGACGGACCCATCAACGCATAGAAGCGGCCCTCGTCCATCTCGAGACTCAAGCGGTTGAGCACGACGAGCGTCTCGCCGCCGCGCTTGTACTGCTTGGTCAAGTCCTTCACTCGGATCATCGCTTGCGCCATGCCACTCACTCCTTCACGCGAACTTGGTCGCCGTCCTTCAACGAAGTCGGCGGTGTACTGACGATGCGTTCGCCCGGCGTCAGGCCGCTGCGGACGAGGACACGTCCCGAACGTTCGTCGCCGAGCGTGACCGTGCGCGCGCGCACGATGTCGCGTTCGAGCACGAACACCGTGTCCGCGCCGTCGATCGGCACGACGGCCGAGCGCGGGATCAAGAGCGCCGGCTCCTTCGCTGCGCCTTCGCCGACAGGCTCGGCGGCCTTCGGCGAGAACACGACGCGCGCGCCCATCTCGGGCCGCAGGAACTCGTCGGGCTTGTCGAAGCCGACGCGCACTTCGACGGTTGCCTTTTGGCGATTCGCCGTCGGCCAGATGCGCAGCACCTTGCCCGCGTAGGCGCGATCGGGATAGGCGTCGAGGTAGATGTTCGCCGCGGCACCGACGACGGCCGCCGCGAGATTGGTCTCGGGCAACTCGACTTGCACTTCGAGCGAACTCCAATCGACCATCGTCGCCACCGAACCGCGCGACGTCGCCGCCGCGCCGTTGGGGCTGACCACTTCGCCGACCTCGGCATCCTTCAACACGACGATGCCGTCGAAAGGCGCGCGCACTTCGGTCTTGTCGAGCGTGGCGCGCGCTTGATCGATGTCGGCTTGCAGCACCGGCAGGCGCGCTTGAGCTTCGCGCACGGCGGCCTCGAGCGCGTTGACTTGCACGATCGTTTGCGCGTGCGCAGCGCGAGCGGCTGCGACGCCGGCGGTCGCCGATTGCAGCGCGGCTTGCACGCGGACGAGCGTCGTGCGCGCGTCGTCAACGGATTGCTGCGCGCCGACTTTTTCGGCGAGCAATTTCTCCGCGCGATCCATGTTGACGCGCGCGAGCTCGAGCCCGGCGCGCTGCTCGCTCTCCGACGACGTCGCGCGCTCGATCTCGGCCGTTAGGCGCGGCAAGTCCGCGCGTGCCGCGTCGGCCTGCGCGCGCGCGCGTTCGATCGAAACCTGTTGGGCGCCGAGTTCGGCGTTCGCGCGATCCAACGCGGCCTCGTACTCCTTCGAGTACAGGCGCGCGACGACCTGGCCCTTCTTGACGATCGAGCCCTCGATGACGTTGAGCTCGACGATGCGCCCCGGCGTGTCGGCGGAAAGGGCCGCGCGCTTGCTGGCGACCACGTAACCGTTCGACGAAGTGCCCGACACGGCGGCGGCGGCGAGCGAACTCTGCTGCGAGACCTGCACGACGCCGACTTCCGGCAGTCGTACGGAATTGAGCGCATTCATCAGCGGCACGCGGAACAGCCACAGCGTGCTGCCGACCAGCGCGAGCACGATCACCCACGCCACGACGCCGCCCCAGCCGCTGCGCCGGCGGTACGGGTTCTCGTCGCGTTCGATCTTGAGTTGTTGGAGGTCCAAGGTTGGCCCGCTCCGGTGCTGCCGAGCGCCGTTCGAGGGCGGAGCAGGTTAGCTTCGACACGCGCAACGGCCAACGCACGCGCTGCGTTCGGTCTTCGGCCGGAGGCGTTATGGACGCCCGCAACAGGGCCACTTCGCTGTCCCTGCGAGAAAACAGCGGGTGGCGCGCGCCTTTCAGCTTCGCCGACGTCCAGCGAGGATCAGCCGTGCTCGCCGCCGTCGACGGGCGCGCTCGAACGACGCCGGCGTTCAACGGCTGCGCCCTGCGAGTGCGCGACGGGACTCGCAGGACTCGCGACACGCGTTCGCGCTCACTGCGTTGCAACCGCGCGTGGTTCCAGCGTCTCGACGACGACACAGGAGCACGCGCGCGACTTCGCCGTCGACGCTGCGGATCAGCACAAAAGCGCACGCCACGGCGCGCGCGCTTCGAGTGTCCAGCGCGCTACCCTGGTCGCCCGCTGAACGACGCTCCACGGTCAGCGAGCGAAACACCTCTCGCTCGCCCAACGCGCTCGCGCAGCAAGGATCGCCGCATTGAAATTGCCCGTCATCATCCAAGGTGGCATGGGAGTCGCCGTCTCGGATTGGCGTCTCGCGCATGCCGTCTCCAGCCTCGGCGAACTCGGCGTCGTGTCGGGCACGGGCATCAACACGGTGATGGTGCGGCGCCTGCAAGACGGCGACGCGGGCGGCCACATGCGCCGCGCGATCGAGCACTTCCCCGACGTCGCCGTCGCGCGCGGCGTGCTCGAGCAGTACTTCCTGCCGCACGGCCGCGACGGTCGCCCGTACAAGCTGTCGTCGGTCCCCTCCGCGCGTCCGACGCTCGCGTTCCAACAACAAGTCGCGCTCGGCGCCTTCGCCGAAGTGTGGCTCGCCAAGGAAGGTCACGCGGGCCAGGTCGGCATCAACTTCCTCGAGAAGATCCAGTTCGCCAACTTGGCCGGGCTGTACGGCGCGATGCTCGCCGGCGTCGATTTCGTGCTGATCGGCGCGGGCATTCCGCGCGAGATCCCCGGCGCGCTCGACCGCATGGCCGTGCACGGCGAAGCGTCGCTGAAGGTCGCTGCGTCCGGTCCGCCGGATGCGCCCGAGTTCCGCATCCACTTCGATCCGCGCGCGGTGTTCCCCGAGTTGGAGCTTCCGCCGCTGATGCGGCCGCGTTTCCTGGCCATCGTGTCGTCGGCGACGCTCGCCGCTCACCTCGTGCGCAACGCGACAGGTCGCATCGACGGCTTCGTCGTCGAACTCGCCACGGCCGGCGGCCACAACGCGCCGCCGCGCGGCCCGCTGCGTTTGAGCGCGAGCGGCGAACCGATCTACGGCGCCAAGGACGTACCCGACCTCGAGGCGATCCGCGCGCTCGGTCTGCCCTTCTGGCTCGCCGGTTCCTACGGCTCGCGCGAGAAGTTGCACGAAGCACTCGCCTTGGGCGCGAGCGGCATTCAAGTCGGCACCGCCTTCGCGTTTTGCGAAGAGAGCGGGCTCGCGCCGCATCTCAAGCGCGCGGCGCTCTCGAAGTGGGCCTTCGACCGCACCACGATCCCGGTGCGCGTGTTCACCGACCCGCACGCCTCGCCGACGACCTTTCCGTTCAAGATCGCGCCGCTCGACGGCACGCTTTCCGAGCGCGAGGTCTACGCCGCGCGCCCGCGGCGCTGTGACTTGGGCTACTTGCGTCAAGCCGTCGTCGGCGCCGACGGAGCGCTCGTGTACCGCTGCGCCGCCGAGCCGGTTGAGGATTACGTGCGCAAGGGCGGCGATGTGGTCGACACCGTCGATCGCAAGTGTCTGTGCAACGCGTTGATGGCGAACATCGGCATGGGGCAAGTGCAGCCCGACGGTTACGTCGAGCAGCCGTTGATCACGGCCGGCGACGATCTCGTCGAGCTCAACCGCTTCTTCGCGCCCGGCCGCAACACGCTGCACGCCGCCGACGTC
>CAYHRR010000424.1:0-4151 GCA_964358875.1 uncultured Planctomycetaceae bacterium
ACACGCCCATGAACTCGTCGGCGCAGGCCGCGTACACGGCGGCATCCTTCGCGCCGGCGAAGTTCGCGAGCAGCTCCTTCAACGCGGCGTCATAGGCACGCAGCAATTTCGAACGCTCGTTGCGAGCCGGCACGTCCTTGGCCATCTCGGTGTGGAAGGCGAGGCGCAGATCGACGAAGTTCGTCTTCTGCATCGACTCCTTCCAGCCCTTCGAGAGGAAGTTGAACTCGCGCTCGAGATCGGCGTTGGGCACCGGCGCGAGTTGCGCGCAGATCTGGTCGGCGTAGTTCGCGGCCTCGTCTTGGTAGGCCTTGATCAGCCGTGCGACCTCGAGCGATTGCCCGGTCCCGCAGGCCGTCTGGAACTTGGTGCGGAACTCCTCGGCGCGGTCGCCAGGCACGGCCGAGCGCGGTGTCGCCCCGGGTTGCGCCGAAGGCACGAGGGCCAAGGAGGCGAGCGCGCAGCACACGCCGACGGACAGCACGATCCTCGAAGCGTTCATAGCGGATTCCGCGCGTCGCGCGGCACTTGCGGGGTGGCGAGCGGCTGGTGCGCAAGGCCGTGCGCGTCGAAGCCGACTCTTGCTGCGGAGTCTAGCCGCGCCCGCCAAACGCGGCAATCAACCGCCGCGCCGCGCCGACATGCGCTTCAAGAACTCACGCTCGCTCTTGGTCAACGCGCCGATCCCCTCGCGGTGGATGCGCTCGAGCAGTGCGTCGAGTTTCTGCTCGTCGCTGCGCACATCTTCGACCTGTCGCATGGCCTTGCGCGTGCGCCAGACACCGAGCGGATCGAAATACAGCCAGCCGAGCTGCACTGCCGCAAAGCCGAACAGCGCGCCGACGAGGTGGATCAGGTGCGCCACGTTGTCGCGTGCTTGCAGCAGACCGAACAGGTCGAAGGCCACGTAGATCACCGCAAGGACCCACAGCTTCATCGGCACGAGGATGAAGATCATGCGCGTGTGCGGACGTAGCGTCGCCAGCGCGACGACGAGGAACATGATCGCGCCCGACGCTCCGACGACGAACATCGGCTGACCGATCGCCACCGAAAACACGAGTTGCGCGCACGCCGGCAGGATCACTGCGGCCATGTAGAAAATGCCGAAGCGGCGCCTTCCGATCAGCGGCTCGAGCATCCCGCCGAAGAAGTACAGGCCGAGCATGTTGAAGAACAGGTGCAGCGGACTGTTCGTGTCGTGCAGGAACCCGTAGCTGGCGAGTTGCCACACCGGCATCAGCGGGAACAGCTCGGTCCACTTCCCGACGTTCAGTCCGAACCAACGATAGGTCCACTCGATCGCACCCTCGGTCGCGCCGATGCTGCCCAGCAACAAACACGCGACGCCGATCGAGATGTTGATCCACAACAAGCGGCGCGTGACCGTCGGCACGCCGCCGGCTCCGATCGTCGGCACCTGCGGTTCGTAGTCGGGCTCGTCGTAGACGGTCGCCATGTTTGCGAGGCAGATCTAGTTCGCCGCGAGCTCGGCTTCGAGCCCGTGCCGACGCGCGGCGGCGCGCAACGTATTGGAGAGCAACATCGCGATCGTCATCGGCCCGACGCCGCCGGGCACTGGAGTGATCCAACCCGCGCGCAGGCAGGCCTCGCCGAAAGCGACGTCGCCGGCGAGCTTGCCGTCCGGCGTGCGATTGATGCCGACGTCGAGCACCAAGGCGCCGCGCTTGATCCAACTCGCGCGCACCATCTCTGCGCGCCCCACCGCGGCGACCAGTACGTCGGCTTCGCGGCACACACTCGGCAGATCCATCGTCTTCGAGTGGCAAATCGTCACGGTCGCGTCGCGCGCGAGCGCGAGCAGCGCGAACGGTTTTCCGACGAGCATCGAGCGGCCGACGACGACGACGCGCTTGCCCGCGAGCGAAAAACCGACGCGGTCGCACAACTCGATGCAGCCGGCCGGAGTACACGGCACGAGGCCGCGCCGTCCGACAACGAGCGCCGCGACGTTCTCGGGATGCAAGCCGTCGACATCCTTGGCCGGATCGAGGGCGCGCACGAGTGCGTCCGCGTCGAGTCCCTTGGGCAACGGCAACTGAACGAGGATGCCGTGGACGCTCGGATCCGCGTTGAGCTCCAGCACGAGTGCGTGCAGCTCCGCCTGCGTCGTCGACGAAGGCTTCAAGATCGTGCGCGCCGCGAAGCCGACCTCGTGCGCGGCCTTGTCCTTGTTGCGCACGTAGACCTGGCTCGCCGGATCATCGCCGACGAGCACGACCGCGAGCCCGGGCCTGACGCCGCGCGCGACCAGCCGCTCGCAATCCATGCGCACGCGCGCGCGCACGTCCTGCGCGATGGCCTTGCCGTCGATAATTTGCGCACGCAGGCCCGGATCCGCGCTCACGAAGTCATCTCCCACCACGCGCTCACTTCCCTTGATTCGCTGCGTTCGCAGCGCCATCCGCCATCGAGGTCTTTTGCGCATCAGGCGGCGCTTGCATGCCCTCGCGCGGCACGACGTTGTCGTCGGTGTAGCGGTGCATGCTCTTCTGACTGTCGGGCAGGAAGCCGAACAGTTGGAAGGTCGTGAAGATCGCCAGCGATCCGCCGATCAACACGGCCATCGCGCGTTCGCCGCGATAACCGCCGAGCATGCGCAGGTGCACGTACACGACGTACACGAGCCACGAGATCAGCGCGGAGTTCTCCTTGCTGTCCCAGCCCCAATAGTTCGCCCACGCTTCCTGCGCCCAGAACGCGCCCATGAACAGACCGGCGGTGAGGAACGGCATGCCGACCGTGAAGGCGCGATAGCTGACGTCGTCGAGGTCGCGTTCGAGCACCGCCAGCGTGGCCGCGCTCGGCACGCGGTCGCGGCTGCGCAACACGAGGAACACGAGTCCGACCAACGCGAGCACAGGCAGCGTGACGACTTGCGCAAAGGGCACGAACGCAAACGTGAGCACGACCCACAGCTGGCGCTTGAACGTCTGTCCGCCGACGAACACGCCGCTCCAGAAGCGCATGCTGAAGTAGACGAGGCAAATCAGGCCGGCGATCGCGAGCGTCGCGTAGCTGAAGATCAGCGCCGACAAGTGCGGCGGAAACCAATAGGACTGCAGCGCGGGCGGCAAATCGCGCTGCGCCGTCGACAGCGTCGCCGTGTAGCGGTGCGTGAAGAACGAGCCGGCGAGCACGAGCACGATCAGCGCGTCGTCGAGCATCGACCAGGCCGGACCGCGACGGCGCAATCCGAGCGCGTAGTGCAACGCGATCATCGAGAGCAGCAGAGCCGTGCTGAACATCGACAGCACTTCGCTCATGGTCTGACTTGGGAAGTGGTTGACCTCGAGGCCGCGTTGGATCATCGAGAGCGTCATCGCGCCTGCGGTGAGCCACAGGATCAACGTCGTCGCGTGCGCAGCGAAGCGCGCTTTGCGTGCCGTCGCATCGAGCGCGCGCGCGGCCGCGAAGTGTGCGGCCGCCGCAACACAGGCTGCGAGAATCCCGGCGAGCGCGAGCGCGTCCGCGACATGGATCCACTGCGCCGATGACAACGCCGGAATCATGTCGCGCGCTCCGTCTTGCGCCGGCCGAGCACGATCGGACGCACGATGAAGGCGAGCAACGTGCCGAGGATCACCGTGTACATGCCGGCGAGCACGATCGGAATGCCCGGGTCGAACACCACGCCGATGCCCGAGTAGCCGGGCTGTTCGGGATCGGCGTTGGTTTGGAAGAAGCGATAGCCGCGGTGCTGGAAGTAGTCGTTGACGCGGATCTCGCGTTGCTTCTCGGTGCCGAGCGGCACGACGTACTCGGCGCCGCCCGAGTCCTTCTCGACGATCGAGAGCACGCTGCGCCAGTCGAAGGGAAAGCCCTCGGTGTTTTCGAGGAAGCGCAAGGCGATGCGACCGTCGTGCGTCAGCCAGCGATTCGAATTCTCGGTGTCGGTGCTCGCCAACTCGATGCGCTCGACTTCCTCGCGCTCCGTTCCGGGAAAGCGCACGACGTCGAGTGCCAAGCCGCGTGCATCGCGGCTGTAGAACGACTCGTCCCAGCCGTCGGGCCGCACACGCGCGCTCTCGAAGCGCAGCCGACGCTCGAACTTCGCGTGGCGAAAGAAACGCTGCGCCTTGACCACGTTCTGGCCGGGAAGCGGCAACGCGTCGCCGGCAGCGACGACG
>CAYHRR010000425.1:0-4149 GCA_964358875.1 uncultured Planctomycetaceae bacterium
AGGGCGTGTCGAGGTCGGCGCGGTCGACGAGCGCGAGCCCGCGCTCGGCCGCGAGCTTCGGCGCGTTGACGAAATTGAGCGGAGTGTCGCAGCCCTGGCGCAAGGCGCCGACGAGCAGCGCGAGGCGCACATGGCTCGCATCGACGCGCGCGATGTCGCCCGACAACGAGACCTCGATCGTGCGCAGCGGACTCGAAGAGGCCTGCGACAAGTAGCGACCGAGTTTCTCGGCGAGCAACACGTACGGCGCGATCTCGCGCAAGGTCTGCGCGTTGACCGGCGGCAGGTTGACCGCATTGCGCGCTACGCCTTCGAGCAGGAACTCGCTGATCTGCTGGGCGATTTCGAGTGCAACGTTGCGTTGCGCTTCGTCGCTCGAGGCGCCGAGGTGCGGCGTGACGATCACATCGTCGCGCGTGAGCAGCGGGTGATCGGCGGGCGGCGGCTCGGTGGCGAACACGTCGAGTGCGGCGCCGCGCAAGCGTCCTTCCGACAACGCCTCGGCGAGCGCCGTCTCGTCGACGAGTCCGCCGCGCGCGCAATTGACGAGCCGCGCGCCGCGCTTCATGCCGGCGATGCGCTCGCGCGACAGCAGATTGTGCGTCGCCGTCGAATAGGGGACGTGCAGCGTGACGAAATCGGCGCGCGCGAGCAGGTCTTCGAGCGTGGCGAGTTCGACGCCGTCGATCGGGCTCTTCACGCCGCTCAGGTAGGGATCGTGCGCGATCACGCTCATGCCCAAGCCGAGGCCGCGCTGCGCGACGACGCGACCGATGCGACCCAAGCCGACGACGCCCAAGGTCTTGCCGGTGATTTCGCTGCCCTGCAATTTGCCGCGCAGCTTCCATTCGCCGGCGCGCACCGCGCGATCGCCGCGCACGATGTTGCGCGCCAGCGCCGTCATCAGCGCGATAGCGAGCTCCGCTGTCGTCGTCGAATTGCCGGCGGGCGCGTTCATCACGACCACGCCGCGTTCCGTGGCTGCGTCGACATCGATGTTGTCGACGCCGACGCCGGCGCGCCCGATGACGCGCAGCTGCGGCGCCGCTTCGATGACTTTGCGCGTGATCTTCGTCGCCGAACGCACGACCAGCGCCTCGACGTCGGCGACTTGCGCGCACAGCTCGACTTCCTTCGCGCCGATGCTCACGCGCGGCTCGAATCCGTTCGAACGAAACACGTCGAGCGCCTCCGCGGACAGCTCGTCGCAAATCAGGATGCGTTCGCGGCGCAGTTCGCTCATCGGCGCTCCTTCAACCCTGCAGCGCCGCGCGCACGAGCAGCTCGAGGTTCGCAGTGTCGGTCGATTTCGCGGCGCGCTCGACCTGCTTGCGCGCGTCTTTCTCGGAGTAACCGATCGAGATCAGCGCCGTCACGGCATCCTCGATCTCGCGGCGCCGCGTGGGCGCGCTCGGAACGAGCACGCCGTCGCGCTCGACGCTCTGCAGGGCGACCACTTTGTCGCGCAAGTCGAGCAGGATCTGATCGGCGGTCTTGCGGCCGATGCCCTTGACGGTGGTCAACCGCGCGGCGTCTCCAGCGACGACGGCTTCGACCAGTTCCTCGCGCGTCAGGCCCGACAACACGGCGAGTGCGACCTTGGGCCCGACGCCGTTGACGGTGAGCAGCGTGCGGAACACCTCGCGTGTCGCAGCATCGCGAAAGCCGAACAGTTGGTGGCTGTCCTCGCGCACCACGAAGTGCGTCCACACGCGCACCTTGCCGGTCGCCGGAAAACTGGAGGTCAGCGGCACGAGCAAGTCGTAGCCCACGCCCGCGACCTCGAGGACCAGGCGCGTCGCCGCTCGCGCCGCGACCTGTCCCTCGAGAAAGTCGTACACGGTGCCCGCGCGCTCGAATCAGAGCGGCTTGTCGCCGCCCCTCGTCGGTTCGAGCTTGAGACCGAACTCTTCGAGCTTGCGCTTGAGTTCGAGCAGTGAGGTCTGACCGAAGTTGGGCATTGAGAGGAGTTCGTCCTCGGCATGTGCCGCGATATCACCCAGCGTGAGACACGCCAGATTTTCGATAGCGCGGCGCACGCGGATGGAAAGGTCGAGCTTCGCGATCGGCGTGTTGAGCAGTTCCGCGTTCTCGCCGGTGGCCTTGGGGCGCGCCGCCGCTTCGATCGATTGCACAGCCTCGTCGTGCTTCATGCCCAGGCGCAGGCCCTTTTGCCCGAGGATTTCCTTGATCTCGTTCAGCGAGGTCTCGCCGAAGTTCTTGTAGGAGAGCAGCTCTTGCTCGGTGAGCTTGACCAGGTCGCCGAGCATCAAGATGTTCATCTTGTTGAGGCAGTTGCGCGCGCGCACCGACAGTTCGAAGTCGGTGATCGGCGTGCGCAGGATCTGGTTCAAGCGGTCTTCCTTCCGCTCGAGATCCTCGTCGTAATACATGTCGATGCCGCTCTTGGCGTCATCGAGGTACAGGCGCGCGCGCACGTTGGTCGGATCGTTGCGGCAGATCACGTCGTAGCAGGCGGCCGCTTCCTGATCGCGTCCGAGGTCCTCGTACAACATGCCCAGGTTGAAGAGCACGTTGCGATCGATCGGCAGCATCGCCGCGAGCGCGCGGTAGGCCTCGAGCGCGACCTCGTCGAGTCCGGTGCGCTCGGCGAGCAGCGCCAGGCGCGCCAGGTTCGAGCGGTTGCGCGGATCGATCTCGCGCGCCTCGGCGTAGCGATCGAGCGCGATTTCGAGCTCGTTGTTCAACTCCGCGGCGCGGCCGCGCAAGTAGGCGTGCTCAGCGCTGCTCGCGAATTCGCGCGGCGCTTCGTCGAGCAGCTTCTTCAAGCGCACGAGCGCTTGGTCGGCGTCGCCCTTGACGATGTCCGCTTCGAGTTGCGCCTCGATGCGCAGACCGCGCGGACGCGGCTCGTTCGGATACTGCTGCGTCAGGCGCTCGAAGATCGCGAGCGCGTCGCCGTAGCGACCGATCGACATCAACGAGCTGCCGCGCGTGAAGGCGGCGACGACGTCGTCCTTCTCGTAGCTGGCGAGTTGGCTGGCGGCTTGGTCGTAGCGACCGACCATCCACAGACCGAAACCGCGCCGGCGACCTTCGTCACCGCTCGAGGAGTAGCCTTCGACCTGGCGCGCGAAGTTTTCGACGATGTGCCGCGAGCGGAACATGTCGTGGCGCTCGTTGACCAAGGTCGTGAAGCTGGGAATCGCCGCAGTGCGAAGGTCGAAGAAGGCTTCGTCCGTATCGTCGTCGATCGCCATGGACGGGCTCGTGGTCATCGTGTTTTGCAAAGTAGTGAGCAGACTCCCGCGTCAGCGGTGGGGCGCGCTCGCTCGGGCCACTGCGGCGCCCGAAAAGGGTGCGCGCGAAGGCCCTCGGTTGCGGGCGAAGGGCGAGGAGGATAGCGGGGCCGGGTCGCAGGCGTCAACTTGGGCACCGTGACGGCGCGCTTGGGCGAATGCTGGGCTGCGCCCCTCGAAGGCGGCGGACACGGCGCCGCGCGGTACGCGAAACGTCGGCGTGAGCTCGACCGAAGACAGAAAGATAGGGATCGATGACGTGCATCTTCTGCAGCATCGCGGCGGGGCTGGCGCAGGCTGAAATCGTCTACGCGGACGAGCGCGTCCTCGCCTTTCGCGACCATCGTCCGGCGGCTCCGTTCCACGTGCTCGTCGTTCCGCGCGAGCACGTCGAGTCGTTGTGGGAACTGACCGACGCCGACCTCGCCGGCCGGCTTCTCCTCGCTGCCGCACACGTCGCGCGCGAAGCCGGACTCGAGCGTGGTTTTCGCGTGATCGCCAATGCTCGCTACGACGGTGGACAAGAGGTCGGCCACCTCCATCTGCACGTCGTCGGGGGCAAGCGGCTCGGCCCGATGCTCAGCACGGCGCGCTGAACTCGCCGCTCGGCACCGCGAAAACTGCGCGCGATTTGGCGCGCATCGCTTGCAAGTGCGCGCGCGTTTTCCGAAACCTCCTCACGCGGTGGAACGACGTGCGGCGCGGAGGGGGCGATGGACAAATTCGTGATCGAGGGCGGCCGTCCGCTCAAGGGCGTGGTCGAGGTCGCGGGCTCGAAAAACGCAGTGTTGCCGGTGCTGGCGGCTTCGCTGCTCACCGATGAACCGCTGCGCATACCGAACGCGCCGCGCGTGTCCGACGTCAAGTCGATGCTCAAGGTGCTCGAGAG
>CAYHRR010000426.1:0-4105 GCA_964358875.1 uncultured Planctomycetaceae bacterium
GAAGCGCGAGCGGCAAGACCGTGTTCGCGCGCGACGTCGTGAAGTTGTTGCGCGCGCGCGGTCGCGCGGCGAGCGTCGTTTCGCTCGATGCGTTCCTGCGACCGAGCGCGACGCGCGCGTCGGCGGCGTCCGCGCACGACGACGACCCCTTGGCGCACGCTTGGGACATCGAGGCGCTCGACGCCGCCGTGCTCGAGCCGCGCCGGCGCGGCACAGCCACGCGCGCCGGATCGTGGGGGACCAGCGTTGCTCGCGACGAGGTGCTCGTGCTCGAAGGCCTGTTCCTCGCCGATCCGCGCCTGCGTGCGAGCCTCGACGGACTGGTGCGGCTCGAAGTTTCGGAAGAGCTTTCGCTCGCTCGGAGCGCAGCCCGCGAGGGCGGCGAAGCGGCGCTCGCACGCGTTCGACGTGACTTCTTGCCCACGCAAAGGGCCTTCGACGAGCGTTTCCCGGCCGCGTCCGGCGAGCTGTGCCTCGATGCCGCCAACCCGCTCGGGGGTTGATGGATCGGGGCCTCGTCCCTATCCTTCCCCGCCCGCTTCGCGGCCCGACAGCCCGCGTGTCGCGAGCGCGCGCAAGCACCTCTCCAGGCCGTCACAGAATTCGAGCGCCCGATGGAATTGACTCTCCCGCAACGCCTGCAGAAGTCCGTCTCCGGTTCCTTCCACAAGACTGCCTTGCTGCAAAAGCGCGTGCGCGAGCTGATCCGCGGCGCGGCGCCGTTGATCGAGACGCGCGAGCGCAATCCGATCAAGATCGCGTTCCTGGAGATGGAGCGCGGGTTGATCGAGCTGATCCCCGACGAAGAGCAGAACACGCCGACCGTCTAGGACGGCCGCCGCGCGCCATGAGCGGCGCCTTGGATCCGGCCGGCGCCGGGAACAGCACCCGCTCCGCACGGAGCGGGCGTGTCGAGGAGCGTCTCGCGCAGCACGGCGGAATCGTCGAGCTGTTGCGCATCCCCGCGGCTTTGTTCGCCGTCGTCGGTGGAGCACGGCGCGCGCTGTACGACCGCGGCTGGCTGCCGCGCGCGCGCCTCGAGGCTCCCGTGGTGTCGGTCGGCAACCTCAGCGCCGGCGGCACCGGCAAGACGCCGATGGTCGCGTGGCTGGTGCGCGAGTTCGAGCGCCGCGGCCGGCGGGTGGGGATCGCCTCGCGCGGCTATGGCGCGCGAATCGGTGAACGCAACGACGAAGCCTTGCTGCTCGCGCAACTCGCGCCGAACGCACCGCATGTGCTCGACCACGACCGCGTGCGCGGCGGGCGAGCGCTCGTGGCGCAGCACGTCGACGTCGTCGTGCTCGACGACGGCTTCCAACACCGCCGACTGCGCCGCGATCTCGACTTGGTGCTGATCGACGCGACGCAACCGTGGGGTTTGCCGGGGCGCAGCGCCGATGCGGCACCGCTGTTGCCGCGCGGATTGTTGCGCGAGCCGCCGAGCGCACTCGCGCGCGCCGACGTCGTCGTGCTCACGCGCGCCGACCACGCGCGGCCGGCCGACTTGGTCGCACTGCGCCGCGAGATCGAAATGCACGCGCCGGGTGTTCCGCTGGCGATCGCTTGGCATCGCGCAAGCCGTTTGCGCTCGCTCGACGGCTCGTGCGAAGCGCTCGACCTACTGCACGGTCGCGAGGTCGACGTGGTCAGCGCGATCGGCAATCCCGAGGCCTTCGAGCGCACACTCGCCGCGCTCGGCGCGCGCGTCGGAACGCACCGGCGCTTTCCCGACCACCACGCCTACGTCGCGGGCGACATGGACGGGCTCGCGTGCGACGGGCGCACGCTGGTGACGACGGCGAAGGACGCGGTGAAGCTGAACACGCTCGCAGGCCCGCTCGCGGCGCGCGTGCGCATCGTCGACATCGACATCGAAATTGCCGAGGGCGCCGCGGTGCTCGCAGCGTTGCTCGATTCGCTGCCGCAGTCGCGCTCGACGCGCGAGCGCGCCGCGCTGCACGAGGGCTTGCATGGTTGAGCCGCAGCTCGCCGAACTCGTGCCGCGGCAGGAAGTCGTCGGTCGGCGCGGCGGCGTGCTCGCCTGGCTGGAGTACGCCGTGTTCCGTTGCGTCGTCGGTCTGGCATCGCGCTGCGGTGCGCGCGGAAGAGCCGGCATCGCCGCGTTGCTCGCGCGAGTTGCGAAGGCGCTCGACCGCAGGCACACCCGCGCCGCGCGCGCCTTCGTGACGCAGGCCTTCGGCGCCGAGCTCACCGAGCTGCGGCGCGAAGAGCTCGTGCTGGCCGCCTGGCGTCATCTGTTCCAACTGACGCTCGACGACGCGCGCTTCAACGCCGTCGTGATCGGTCCGCAACTGCTCGAACACTTCGAGGTCGTGATGTGCGCCGAGGCTCGCGCCGCGCTCGCCGCGCGCGAAGGCGTGATGGTCGTCGGCCCGCACGTCGGTATGTGGGAGGCGGTGCCGGCGGTGTGTGTCGCGCTCGGTTTCAAGCCGCTGTACGTCGTTTCGCGTCCGCCGCACAACCGCCCCTTGTCGCGCCATGCTCAGCGCGTGCGCGAGGCGCGCGGCTATCGCGTCATGCACCGCCACGGAGCGGTCGAGACGATGACCAAGGTCGCGCAAGCCGGCGGGAGCATCGGCTTGATGCTCGACCAACGCGCGCACGGCAAGACCGTCATCGCGCCGTTCTTCGGTCGGCCCGCGCACTGCGAACGCGCGGTCGCCGTGCTGTTGCGGCGCTTGCGCATGCCGGTCGTGTTCGTGGCCTGCTACCGCACCGCGACGCCGTTTCGCTACCGCGCCGAATTCACGAGTGTGATCCGCCCCGAGCAGTTCGCGCACGCTTCGCCCGAAGTCATCGCAGCGGCGGTCAACCGCGAGTTGGAGCGCTTGATCCGCGCTGCGCCCGAGCAGTATTTCTGGCTGCACGATCGCTACCGCAACGCGCCGGAGCTTTCCGCCGGCGCCGGCGAGCCCTAACTTCTTCGGGCGACGCTTCACTCCGGACGGCGACTCGTCCGATGCAGCGCGGCCACCCCTCCCCATGTACATCGTCACCGGCGGCGCAGGTTTCATCGGCTCGAATCTGGTCCGCGGCCTCAACCGCCGCGGCATCGACGACATTCTCGTCGTCGACGATCTCGAACACGGCGACAAGCACCGCTCGCTCAACTCGGCTGAGTTCCGCGAGCTTGTCGACTACCGCGATTTCCTGGCCAAGTTGCCGGCGCTCGCGAGCGCGAAGATCGACGCGGTGTTGCACCAAGGCGCGTGCTCGGACACGACCGAGGCCGACGGGCGCTTCATGCTCTCGGTCAACTACGAGTACTCGAAGACCTTGCTCGAGTTCGCGCTCGGTCGTTGCCCGTTCATCTACGCGTCGTCGGCTGCGGTGTACGGCAACGGCGACAACGGTTTTCGCGAAGAGCCGGCGTGCGAGTGGCCGCTCAACGTGTACGGCTTCTCGAAGCAGATTTTCGACCGCCACGTGCGCCGCGTCTTGCCGAGCGCGAAGACGCAGATCGTCGGCCTGCGCTATTTCAACGTGTACGGGCCCCAGGAAAACCACAAGGGACGCATGGCCTCGGTGGTGATGAAGTTCCACGAGCAAGCGACGCAGGGCGGCGTGCTCTCGATCTTCGCGGGCAGCGAAAAATTCCTGCGCGACTTCGTGTTCGTCGACGACGTCGTCGACGTCAACCTGCACTTCCTCGATCAACGCGCGCGCTCGGGCATCTTCAACTGCGGCTCGGGCCGCGCCGAGAGCTTTCGCGCGCTCGCGGAGGCGACGGTCGCGCACTACCCGCCGGCGCGCATCGTCGAGATTCCGTTCCCGGACGACTTGCGCGGCAAGTACCAGGCCTTCACGCAGGCGGATTTGACGCGCTTGCGCGCCGCCGGCTTCACGCGCGAGTTCACTTCGCTCAGCGACGGCGTCGGCGCCTACGTGAAGGTGTTGAAGCACTTCGGCGGCTACTACCACTCGATCGCGCGCGCATGAAATCCTCGGAACTACAGGCGGCGCTCGAAGGGCTAGCGCGGCCGCGCGTGCTCGTCATCGGCGACTTGATTCTCGATCGCTATGTCTCCGGCGATGTCGAACGCATTTCGCCCGAGGCGCCGATTCCGGTGCTCAACGCGAAGAG
>CAYHRR010000427.1:0-4088 GCA_964358875.1 uncultured Planctomycetaceae bacterium
CGGCGCGCACACGTAGAAGGGGAGTTTGTGCTCGCGCGCGTGCAGTGCGACGCCGTAGGTGCCGATCTTGTTGGCGACATCGCCGTTGGCCGCGATGCGATCGGCGCCGACGAAGACCGCGTCGATCTTGCCTTCGAACATCACACGCGCGGCCATGCTGTCGGTGATCAAGGTGACGTCGATGCCCGACTGCATCAGCTCCCACGCGGTCAAGCGCGCGCCTTGCAGCAGCGGTCGCGTCTCGTCGGCGAACACGGCGACGCGCTTGCCTTGATCCTTGGCGACATAGATCGGAGCGAGCGCGGTGCCGTAGTCCGCAGTCGCGAGCCCCCCGGCGTTGCAGTGCGTCAGCACCGTCGCGCCGTCGGCGATCAAGGCCGCGCCGTACTCGCCGATCTTGCGGCAGATGGCGCGGTCTTGATCGAAGACGTCGCGTGCTTCGCTGAACAGGCCGTCGACGATCGCTGCGCCGGCCGCGTGGTCGCGACGTGCGCGCGCGACCATGCGTTCGAGCGCCCAGAACAAGTTGACCGCCGTCGGCCGCGACTGCGCGAGCTGCGCGGCCGTGGCCTCGACGCAAGCCAGCACGTGGCTGCGGTCGCGTTCGTCGTGGCCTTGCACGCCGAGCAAAACGCCGAAGGCCGCGGCGACTCCGATCGCGGGCGCGCCGCGCACGGCGAGGCGCTGGATCGCGTCGAACATCTGTTCGACCGTGCGCACGTCGATGACGACGTAGCGCTCCGGCAACAGCGTCTGCTCGATCAAGCGCACATGCCCGGGTCGAGCTCCGACCCATTCGATCGTGGCGACGGGCATCGCTCGCTCAGCCTTTCAACTTCGCTTGCAACGCGGCGTCCTTGGCGAGCACCTTCGCCGTCTGCGCTTCGCGATAGCGCGCGAGTCGTGCAGCGAGCGCCTTGTCGCCGAGCGCCAAGATGCGCGCCGCGAGCAGAGCCGCGTTGACCGGACCGCCGACGCCCGTGCCGAGCGTCGCGACCGGAACTCCGCCCGGCATCTGCACGGTGGCGAGCAGCGCGTCGAGTCCGTTGAGCGGCGGATTGTCCATCGGAATGCCGAGCACCGGCAAATCCGTGTGCGCCGTGACGACGCCGGCCAGATGCGCCGCGCCGCCGGCCGCGCAGATGAACACGCGCACGCCGCGCGCCGGTGCAGCGGCGACGAACTCGACGACCTGCGCGGGCGTGCGGTGCGCCGAGAGCACGCGCACTTCGCAGGCGATGCCGAGCTCCTTCAAGAGCGCGACGCACGGCTCGAGGCGCGGATAGTCCGAGTCCGAACCCATCATCAAGGCGACGCTCATGCGTGGACTCCTTCGGGCACGGAGCCCGTGATCTTCGCGCACACTTCGAGGTACTTCGCGCCGGTCTTGGCGAGCACCTTCGGATCCAGAGTCGGCGGCGGGTACTGCTTGTTCCAGTCGAGCGTTTCGAGCCAGTCGCGCAGGATTTGCTTGTCGTAGCTCGGCGGATTCGTGCCCGGCTTCCACGACTGCGCGGGCCAAAAGCGCGACGAATCCGGGGTCAGCGCTTCGTCGATCAGGATCAGCTTGCCGCCGCACAGCCCGAACTCGAACTTGGTGTCGGCGAGCAGAATGCCCTGCGCGGCGAGCACTTCGCTGCCGCGTTGGAACAGAGCGAGCGCCGCCTTGTGCGCCGGGTCGTAGACCGCCGCGCCGACGCGCTCGCGCGCTTGCGCAGGAGTCAGCGGCAGGTCGTGGCTCTCTTCCTTCGTCGTCGGCGTGAGGATCGGTTGCGGCAGCTTCGACGACAGCTGCAAGCCCTCGGGCAACGCGACGCCGCACACCGAGCGCGTCTTCTGGTACTCCTTCCATCCCGAGCCCGCGAGATAACCGCGCACGACCCATTCGACGCTGGTCGGCTCGGCCTTCTTGACCAGCATCACGCGTCCGCGCAAACGCTCGCGCCATTCGTTGGGCAGCTCGAGTTCGTCGATCGAAGTGCTGATCAAGTGGTTGGCGATGACGTCGCGCGTCTTCTCGAACCACCAGGCCGTGATCGCCGTCAACACGAGCCCCTTGTGCGGAATGCCCTCGTTCATCACGACGTCGAAGGCCGACACGCGGTCGGTCGTGACGAACAACAGGTGGCGCTCGTCGACGGCGTAGATGTCGCGCACCTTGCCGGTGGCGAGCCATTTCAGGCCGGGAATCGCGCGTTCGCGGCCGAGATACAGCGTTTGCACGGTCATCGTCGTCTCCTCCCGAGGTCGGGGCGCGGAGTATGACCGCGGCGGAGCACCGCTACAATCGCGCGCCGTGTCCGCAACGCTCGCCTCGAACTCTCCAACACAACCAAGCGCGCGCGGCCTGCGACCGCTCGGCGTCGTGCGCGGAGCATGGCGCGCACCGGGTTCGAAATCCCTCGCGCAACGAGCGCTGGTGTGCGCCGGTCTGTGCGCGGGCGAGACGCGCATCGCGGGTTTGCCGAACGGAGCGGACGTCGAAGCCGCGCGCGCGTTGTTGCGAGCGGTCGGCGTGCGTGTCGACGACTTGGCTCCGGCAGCAGTGCGCGTCGTCGGTTCGCCGCCGGGACCGCATCGCGGTTGGAATCCGGGCTCTGCGGTGCAAGTCGGCGAGAGCGGCACGCTCGCGCGTTTTGCGATTGCAGCGCTCGCCTTGTGCGGTCGTGCGAGCGGGACGCTTGCGATCGAGGCCACGGGTTCCTTGACGCGCCGCGCGAGCGAGCCCTTGTTGCGAGCGCTCGCGGATTCCGGCGTCGAGTTCAGTTCACGCGCCTGGCCGATCGTGCTGCGTCCGCTCGGACCGCCTTCGACCATGGTGTTGCGCGATCCGGTGTCGAGCCAAGAGGTCAGCGCGCTGTTGCTCGCGTTGGCGGCCTATCCCGACGCGCTCGAATTGGTCGTCGAAGGCGCGCTTCCCAGCCGCCCGTACCTCGACATGACGCTCGCGGTGCTCGCGCGCTTCGGCGTGCAGGTCGAGCGCACGCGAGACGGCGAGCGCGAGGCGTTTCTCGTGCAGGGTCCGCTGCGTGCACTCGCCGAACCGTTGGCGATCGAACCGGACGCGTCGCTCGCCGCGATCGCGCTGTGCGCGGCGTGCTTGTCCGGAGGCGAGCTCGAAGCGAGCGGAGTTCACGCGGACTCGCTGCAGGGCGACGTGCGCATCGCCGAGCACCTGCGCGCCTTCGGCTGCCGCAGCGTGTTCGCGCGCGACGGCCTGACAGCGAGCGGTTTTCCGCAGCACGGCGCGCGCATCGATCTATCCGGCGAGCCCGACCTCGCGCCGCCCTTGGCGATCCTCGCGGCGGGAGCTGCGCTCGTAGCCGATGCGCCGCGCGCCGAAAGCGTGCTCAGCGGCCTCGACACGTTGCCGGGCAAGGAGAGTTCGCGCATCGAGGTGCTCGCCGACGGGCTTTCGCGCGCAGGCTGGACGATCCGCGCGACGTCGCGCGAGTTGCGCATCGGCGCGCCCGCGCAACGCATCGCGCACACAGCGCTCGAGCTCGATCCGCATGGCGATCACCGCATGGCCTTCGCCTTCGCCTTGCTCGGAATGTTGCGCGACAAGCTCGACGTGCTCGCGCCGGAGTGCGTCGCGAAATCGTGGCCGACGTTCTGGAGCGACCTCGAACGTCTCGGCGCACGCGTGCGCTGAACGCGTCGACGAAAAAGGGAGGCGCCCCGCGGCACCTCCCTCGTTTCTCGGCGCGCAGCGCGCGTCGCGCTCTAGGTCACGGTGCGACCGTGAACGACAAGCCGTCGGACAAACTGGTCGTCTTCGGTGCCGGCGGATCGCGGAACCAGCCCTGCTCGTAGACGGTTGCGCCGCCGACGAAGGGGATGCCGACTCCGGCGCCCGCGGTTGCGATGTAGAGATTCCAGTCGATGCTCATCGAGCCGTCGCACAGTCCGCTGGTGCCGCCCGACAACTGCACGCCCATGCGTTCGAGCGGTGACTTGACGCACAGGAAGCTCGTGCCGCCGCCCCACGACGTCGCCGTGGTGGCGAGTCCGTAGAACAGGATTCCGGACTGCGCACCCTCGACGGTGTTGCACGTGATCGTGAAGCCCGAGCCGGCGCTCGCGCT
>CAYHRR010000428.1:0-498 GCA_964358875.1 uncultured Planctomycetaceae bacterium
CAACACGCCCCCCCCTACAAATACCCCCGGCCCCTATATTACAAACCTCCGCTCCCGCCGGGGGGGGGGCGGCGGGGAGGGAGCGGAGTCGCGCGCGTCCGCGCGCAACACAACGGCTCACTCCCACGCTCCCACGCTCCCACGCAGACCTCGCTCGCTCCCACACCCCCAAGCTCACCTCACCGCCAACCCCTCAGATTCCCTCTTCCACCCGTAACACGCCTCCCTGGGCCCGGATGAAAGAGGCGCATCCACACCGTCGCGCACTCACGCGCGCCGCATTCGAGTCCACCAACACCCACACGAGTCGTCCGCCATGTTCCTCACCCTCTCCATGTTCCTAGCTGCGCAAGCGGACCTCGCGGCCACGCCGCAGTCCGACGCGACCACGAGCGCCACCACGCCCGGCACCTTCGAGACCGTTCCCCTGGAGCGCACCGACGACGGCGTGCCGCTTCCGAACAAGCCCGTCTACCGCGCGACGGAAACAGGCGACGT
>CAYHRR010000428.1:508-4082 GCA_964358875.1 uncultured Planctomycetaceae bacterium
GTCCTGGAAAGCCCCGCGAGCGGCGACCCGTTTTTCCTCGGTTTCGCGGCCTCCAAGTACTTCCCGCCGCACAACGAGCGCGTCGATCCCCAACTCCTCGACAGCCTGCGCTCGTTCTACGACGACGGGCGCCCGGCGCAGGAGACCTACGCCTTCGTGATGTTCTCCAAACGCATCACGCCGGAGCGTTTGGCGACCTTGCGCGAGCAGGGCGTGCGCGTGCTCGAATTCCATCCGCACTACTGCATGAAGGTCGCGCTCGCGCCGAGCGCGATCGACGCCGTCGCCGCGCAGGATTTCGTGCGCTGGATCGGCGTGCCGCGCGCGGACCAGAAGCAACATCCCGCGCTCGCCCAGGCCTTCGCCGACACGCCCGACGGAAAACTGCTCGAGGTCTACATCGACGTCAGCGACAGCGACTTGTGCCTGGCCTCGAGCTCGCGCCCCGCGGGCACGCTCGAAGTCGGCGGCCCGGACGGCGTGCAAACGCTCGACGACGCGACCCAGGGTCCGCGCGTGTGGATGTCGAACGGCTGGCAGCAACTCGCGCTGCAACAGCTCGGCGTCGACGTCTTCGAGTACGTCGATTCGATCCACGCCTTCCGCGCGCGCATCGCGCCGAATCAAGTCGAGGCGCTGGTCGCGCTCGACTTCGTGCAGTTCATCGAGGAGGAGCGCACGCCGACCTTGGGGCACGACGAGTCGATGCCGATGGTGCTCGCCGATGGGACGCGCAGCGCCTACGACGGCACCAACGCAGGTATCGCCGGTCAAGCCGACTCGGGCATCGATTACTCGCACAACGGCATCACCGGCTATTACTGGTGGGCCAGCAACTTGACCGGCAGCGCGGAGGCGACGACCGATGACTTGTGCGAGCACGGCACGCACGTCGCCGGCACGATCCACGGCGGACCGGCGGTCAATGCGAGCTACGAAGGCGCGGCCGACGGTCTCGGTTGGGGCGCGACCGGGCGCTACTTCAACACCAAGATCTTCTACGGCGCGGGCTGCTCGTTCGGCGGCTCGTCGATGGCGACGATCCTCGCCGCGACGCACTCGGCGGTCACCGACGGCTCGGGCTTCGTCACGCCGCGTCCGCACGCGGTCAACCACTCGTGGGGCGCGTCGTCGGCGGCCGGCGGTTCCTTCGGTAGCGAGGCCGATTGCCGCACGATCGACAACGACATCTACGTCTACGACCAGCTCCAAGTGATCATCGCGCACAACTGGGGGCCGGGCGCGAGCACGGTCAGCGTGCAGGGCTCGTCGAAGAACGCGTTCACGGTCGGCGGCGTGCGCGACTATGCGAGCGGCGCCGAGGATCCGGGCGAGATGTACACGAACTCCGGGCGCGGCCCGACCGGCGACGATCGGTGGAAGCCGAACATCGTCGCGCCCGCGACTTCAATTCGCTCCGCCGAGGCCAACACGGCGACGGGCTACATCAACAAGACCGGCACGAGCATGGCCGGGCCGCACGTCACCGGCATCGCGGCTCAGTTGACGGATCACTACTCGTTCCTGCGCCACAACCCGACGACGCTCGGCGCGGTGATCATGGCGAGCGCGATGACGAAGGACGACCAACTGCTCACCTCGCCGAGCACCATCGCGACCGACCACCTCAACCAATTCGGCGCGGGCCGCATCGAGGCCTACAAGGCGCACTACGGCGTCGGTGGCCTGTCGTTCTGGGGCTGGGACCAAGGCACGGTCACCGGCACCTATGTCGACGTCCCGATCAGCGCCGGCGCGACGCGCCTCTCGGTGTGCTTGTACTACCACGAGGTTGCCTGCTCCTCGGGCGCGGCCTCGGCCTTGGTCAACGACCTCGACCTGTGGATCGACAGCCCGAGCGGCGGCATCACGGCGACGACCAACGCGGGTGAGTATTCAGCTCAGCAATCGCCGCGCGACAACACCGAGATTCGTCTGCTCAACAACCCGATCGCCGGGACATGGCGCATCAAGGTGCACCCCGACAGCGCGACGAGCACGAGCCACGTCGGCCTAGCGGTGCTGGTCCACTACGACGACACCACGCCGGACGGCACGCTGAACGTGACGGTTTCGGACTCCACCGTGCAACCGGGCGACAGCGTCGACATCACGGCGGCGGCCTACAACCCCGAGTACATCGCCTCGGCGGTGTACTTCGATTCGACCTCGGCCGGCGACGTGCTGACGGCGTCGACGACGACGCTCGAAGACGGCGGCGTCACCAACCTCATGTCGAACCAACAGGCGGGTCGCGACGTGCTCGTCGGCGACATCAAGCCCGGCGACACGCGCAGCGCGCGCTGGACCACGCACTGGAACACCGAAGGCTTCAAGAGCTTCTCGGTCAACGCGCGCTCGGACAACTGGGTCGACAAGTCCGACTCGGTCTCGGTCGTCGTCGACGGCACGCCGCCGCCGCTGCCCACGGGCCTGACCTCGCCGACGCACACAGCGGGTGTGTGGTCGAACGACGCCAACGTGACGATCATCTGGACGCAGCCCAGCGACGCGCTCTCGGGTGTTGCCGGCTACGGCGAGTTCCTGAGCAACGCAGCCGGCCTGCCGAGTGCAGTGCTGGACATCGGCATCCCCACGACGCGCAACCTGACGCTCGGCGCCTTCGGCACCTACCACTACAGCCTTCGTCCGGTCGATCGCTGCGACAACTGGAACGCGAGCTTCGCCTCCTTCGGGCCGATCCTGTTCGACAACGTGCAGCCCAACTACATCACGGGCTTGAGCTCGACGTCGCACACGCTCGGCTCCTACTCCTGCAACCCCAACATCACGGTGATTTGGGATCCGACCGTCGACGGCGGCGGTTCGGGCATGGCGGGCAACTGGGTCAGTTGGAGCCACGTCGCCAGCGAAGCGCCGAGCTCCGCCATCACGCTCGGCGTCGTGACGAGCTACGCGACCGCGCTGCCGCCGAGCGCACAGCCCTGGTACTTCCACATCACGCCCTTCGACAACGCGGGCAACAGCCAGAACTTCTTCAACCTCGGGCCCTTCTACATCGTCAACCCGACACCGGCGGCCTACTGCACCGGCAAGACCAACTCGCTCGGCTGTGTGCCGGCGATCGGTTGGAGCGGTTCGGTGTCGAAGGCGGCGGGCAACCTGACGGTGACTTGCACCAACGTGCTCAACCAACAGAACGGCCTGATGATCTGGGGCGGCGTGCAACAGGCGGTGCCGTTCCAAGGTGGAACCCTGTGCGTCGGAGCACCGCTCGTGCGCACGGCGTTGATCAACGCCGGCGGACCCTTGGTCGGCGTGTCCTGCACCGGGACCTACTCATTCCAGTTCACGACCGCCTACATGAACTCGGTCGCCATCAACGCAGGCGACTCCGTGTTCACCCAGTTCTGGATGCGCGACCCAGCGATCGCCAGCACGACCGGCCTCTCCAACGCGCTGTCGTTCACGGTCTGCCAATAAAGCAGCAACTTCTTCCCCCAAAACTCCGCCCCCTCCGCGCGGCTCGGCGCGCGGAGGGGGCGGAGTCGCGGGGGGGGCGGCGCCCCCCCCCCCCCCCCCCCCCCCCCCCCCCCCCCCCCCCCCCCCCCCC
>CAYHRR010000429.1:0-4079 GCA_964358875.1 uncultured Planctomycetaceae bacterium
TTTCCCAGCGCGCGCGAGTGAGTGCGCTGCGCGCGCGTCGTGCGTCGTGATCGTCCGGAGTCAGCACGATCTGTTCATGAGCCCGCTCCTGCGCAAGCGCGACCATGCTGACGCCGCGCTGCGTCGGCTTCTGCGTGCCGAGTGTCTTCGCCCATGCAACGCGCGCCAAAGGATCTCGCAGCTCCTGCGAGACGTGACACGGCAACACGGTCGCGCGCAACCCGAGGCACGTTTGCGGCGCGCGCGCGGACTCGAGCGGATCGGCGCCGTGCTGCGCATCGTCCTGCTGTGCAGCGCGCTGTTCGTGACGAGTTGCGGTGATGCGCCGTCACGACCGAACAGTCTGCTCTTCGTGAGCATCGACACGCTGCGCGCCGATCACCTCGGGTGCTACGGCTATTCCAAGCCGACGTCGCCGCATCTCGACCGACTCGCCGCGCAGTCGCTGCGCTTCGAGCGCGCCTACGCGACCATGCCCACGACGTTGCCGAGTCACGCTGCGATGCTGACCGGGCAATTGCCGGCGCAGCTCGGCGTGACCAGCAATCAGTCGCGCGTGCCCGAGGACGTGGACACCTTGGCCGAGATTCTTGCGCGATGCGGCCTGCAGACGGCGGCCTTCGTCAGCGCCGTGCCCTTGCATCGCACGCGCGGACTCGCGCAGGGTTTCGAGGTCTACGACGAGCCGAGCACAGCCGAGCGTCAACGACGCGGCGACGTGACGAGCGCGGCGGCGAGCGCTTGGTTGCGCGCGCATGCGCAGCAGCCGTTTTTCGCCTTCGTGCATCTGTACGACCCGCACACGCCGTACGACGCGCCGCACGAGTATCGCGCCGCGTTCGACGCGCCCGCGGGAGTGCAGCCCGAGCAGTTCGGATTCCTTGCGCAACCGGCGGGCGTCGGCGCGGATGCCGTCGCGCGCGCGACGGCCGCGTACGACGCGGAGGTCGCGTTTGCCGACGCCTGTGTCGGCAAATTGCTCGCGACGCTGCGCGAACTCGGCGCCGAACAACGCACCGTCGTCGTCGTCGTCTCCGACCACGGCGAGTCGCTCGGCGAACTGCTCGAAAGCGACGGTTACGCCTTCGACCACGGCGAGTTCCTTGCCGCGCATCAATTGCAGGTGCCGCTGATCGTGTCGGCGCCCGGCCGCGCGGCGGAAGTCGTCGGCGCGCCGGTCAGCACGCTCGACGTGTTCGCGACGACGCTCGAATTGCTCGGAGAATCAGCCCCACGCGGCACGCTGTCGCGCTCGTTGATCGGGATGCGCGAGGTGACCGCGGACGAAGCCACGCGATCCGCGCCGGTGCTTTCGCAGCGGCGCAGCTACGAGCAACCGCCGCGACCGGAACTCGCGCACCTCGCACGCTCGTTGATCGAGGAGCAGTGGCAATTCGTGCGCTGCGGCGAGTGCGCGCCGCGGTTGTACGACCTCGACCGCGATCCCCTCGGACTGGCCGACACGAGCTTGCGCGACGAGGCGGACCTTCGGCGTCTCGAAGCGCGCCTGGGCAAGCTCGGGTCGTTGTTCGCCCCGCGCTACGAGAACAAAGGCGCGCCGCTCGACCTCGAACACGAACGTGCGCTGCGCGAACTCGGCTACACGCGCTGACGCTTCAGCGCACGGCGAAGACGAGCGCGCCACCGACTTCGCGCGGCCGACCGTAATTCGCGTTGAAGAATTCCAGCAAGTTGCGGTCGTCCGGCGCCGTCGGAAGCAACGCGACGAAGTCGATGTCGCGACGACGGAGCAAGTCGCGCAACGCTTCACCGATGTCCGTTCCGTGCAAGCCCGCGCGGCGCACCGCGAAATGCAGGCTGTACACGGGCCGTTGCATGAACACCGACATGTGCCAACCGCGCACGGCGGCGAGCTTGGCATCGACCGGTACTTCGCGCGCGAGATTCGCAGCGAGCGTGGCTGCGCCGATGTGCATGCGCTCGATTTCGTTCCAGCCGCGGCGCGGTTCGCAACCGACGATCGCCAACACGACGAACGCAGGCACGAGCACGAGTTCGCGCGCAACGCCGCGATGCACGCTTCGCGCTAGGCCGGCGACGAGCTCGGCGACCGCGGGCAGCGCGAGCACGTAAGTCGGAAGGATCAAACGCTCGCCGAAGCCGAAATACACGGCGAGCAGCGCAGTCGAACCGAGCACGAAGAAATCGCCCGCGCGCCGCCGAGTCCAAGCGCTCCATGCAACGCACCCGAGCGCAAGCCAACCGACGACGGCCCACGCGAACGAACGATTGAGGCCCATGCCGCTGCCGACGAGCGCTCCGATGGCTTCGAGGCGCGCGCCCAGCGGCGCAAGCAGCTCGGCGAACGACTTGAAGGCCGAGTTCGGATCGCCGGGATCGACGTGCCACATGCCTGTCGAATAGGAGTGCACGAGGTTTTGATCGATCGCCGTGCTCGGCGCGAGCAGCGCGTTGCGCACGTCCCAAGGCAACTTGACGGCCAGCGCCGCGAGTGCGAAGGGCAGGCACGTGATCAGCACGTGGCGCAGTCCTTCCTTGCGTCGCCGCGCATCGAAGCAGCGCGCGACGACGATCGCCGGCACGAGCAGGATCGCAATCGAGCGCAGATACGTCGCCAATCCGATGGCGACGCCGAGCGCGAGTTCACGCCGCCACGAATGCGCACGCGACGCGAGGCGCTCGAGCAACAAGCAGCCGAGGAGCGCGGCAAAACCAGGAACGTCGGACAGTGTGCGATTGCACAGCGTCTGGAAATCCGCGTCGAGCCACACGGCCAGCGCCAGCGCGAACGCGATCCAACGTCCGAGCGAAGCCCGCACGTAGACGAAGAGCAGCGCGACGGTCGCGACGCCGAACAAGCTCGTCAGCAAGTTGAGCGCGTGAAACCCGGCGGCGTCGCGTGCGACTAGCGGCGCGAGCAACGCGCTCCAACCCGGCGGGCGCACGAGGAAAGCCTCGCCGAGCATCTGGTAGCCGTCACCCGCCGCGAGTGAGCGCGCGCACAGGATGTACAGCGCAGCGTCGGTCGTCTCCGGGCCGGCTTCGAACCATGGGTGCACGGTCCACGCGAGCGAGACGAGCGCTCCGAGCACGAGCAGCGCGAACAGCCCCCAATCGGCGCGCGTCCATGGCTCGCGCGGCTCGCTCATTTGTGCGCCTCGGCGTCCGTGTAGCCGAGTTCACGCAAGGCGCGCTGTGCGTCGCTGTCGAGTTCGCGTTGCACGCCCGGCGTGTGCGGGCGTGGATCGAGAGCGAGGTAGCGCTCGAGCTTCGCTCGCAACACGCCGACGAGTTCCGGTTGTTCCGCGGCGAGGTCGCGTTCTTCGCGTGGATCGGCGCGCACGTCGTACAGCCGCGGCTGGGCGTGCTCGGGCACGATCAAGCGGTAGCGATCGTCGCCGACCGCAATTTGTCGCTTCGCAGTTCCGGGCGCGCCGAGCATCTGCACGACGATGCGTTCGCCGCCCTCGGGACGCGTGCGCAGCGCCGTTCCGCGCGACTGCGGCGCAGCGAGTCGGAGTTCCGCGAGTACCGTCGGCCACAAATCGAGATGCGAAACCGTCGACGCGCGCACGCCGATCGGCGCGGACTCGCCGTCGTGCGCGAACTTGACGATCAACGGCACGCGCACGAGCTCGCGCTGCAAGTTTTCGCCGTGGCAAAACCAGTAGCCGTGCTCGCCGAGCGCCTCGCCGTGATCGGCCGTGAAGACGATCAACGTGTCGTCCCACCAGCCGCGCGCGCGCAGCGCATCGAGCACACGTCCGAGTTGCGCGTCGAAGTAAGCGATCTCGGCCGCGTAGCGCTCGCGGTAGGCCTGCACCGAGACGCCGGCAGCGCGTTGCGCTTCGCCGACGTGTTGCGGGAGGTACTGGTAGGCCGGCAATTGGCCGAGCCCGAGCTGCGTGTTTCCGACGGGAATTTCAACGTCGTCAGCGCTCGGCACGCGTAGGAAGCGCGCCTCGTACTCCGGCGGCGGCACGTAGGGCCCGTGCGGATCCTGAAAGTGCGTCCACAGGAAAAAGGGCTCGTCGTCGCCGCGTGCGGCGATCCATTTCAACGTCGCGTCGGCACACGCTGTCGCGCGTCGCTCGCTC
>CAYHRR010000430.1:0-4076 GCA_964358875.1 uncultured Planctomycetaceae bacterium
ACGGTGTTGAAGCGCACGACAGCCGCGTGCGAGCGCAATGCCCACGGCGCGCACCCGGCGACCGCCGCGAGCACGCTGAGCGCTGTGCGAGCGAGCGCGCGGCCGAGCGCGACGTCGTCCTTGTTGCGCGCGAGCACCGCAAACGTCGCCAGCGCCGCGATAGCGAGCCCGTGCTCCGCGCGCAGCAACAGCGCAAGTCCGTTGAGCACGCCGAGCGCGAGCGACAGCGCGACTGTCGGCGTGCGCATCCAACGCAGCGTCGCCGCGACGATCAGCACGCACAGCAATCCGTAGGGCGCCTCGTTGTTGAGCGACGTCGCGAGCTGGTATTGGCCGAACGAGAACACGAGCAACGCCGCTGCGATCCACGCGACGCGCGACGAGATCCAACGCGCCGCGACGAGGTAGGTCGCCGCGCACGTCGCTGCCGACAGCGCGCACCACACGAGCTTCGCGCTCGAGTTCGCTAGCCCGAGCCGGCTCAGCAAGTACGCGACGCCCGGCGTGCGGAACGGCAAGTCGAATTCGAAGGCTTCGCCATGCATGAGCGCGCTCGCCCAACGCGCCCACACCGGCGCGTCGCCTTCGTAGAGCAGCGAGTGCGGCCAGTTCGCGTCGCCGCTTCCGAGGAACGCAACGCGCACGACGAAGGCGACGGCGAAGATCGCGGCCGCGAACGCGAGATCGCGGCGCGTCGTGCACCTTTCGTCGCTCACGCTTTCACCATCGACGCGAGCCGTTCGCGCGCCGCATTCGCCACTCGCTGCGGTTCGACGTCGCGCATGCAGCGCAGCTCACCCTCGCCGCTCAGCGGACAGCGCTCGCGATGGCACGGACCACAATCGACCGGAGCACGCAGCACAAGCGTGCGTGAGTTGTGATCAGCGGTATGGCGCGGATCGCTCGGCCCGCACACGACGACGAGCGGCGCTCCGACGGCGTTGGCGACGTGGCGCGGCCCGGCGTCGGCGGTGAGCACGAGCCGGGCTGCGGCACACAACGCGACGAGCTCGCCCAAACCTGCGAGCGGTTCGAGGCATGCGAAGACGCGCGCGTCGCGAGTCAGCGCGCGCACTCTTTCGAGCACCGGCTCCTCCGTGGGGCCGCCGACGAGCACGATCGGCAACTCGAATCCCGACAGCGCGCTCGCCCACGACTCGGCCGGCCAACCCTTCGCCGAGCCGGAGCGCGCGCCGACGTTGGCGAGCACGAAGGATTCGTCGCTGCGCAGCCCAAACGACTTCAAACGCTTCGCGAGCGCGCCGAGTCCGGCGTTCGACGGTTCGAGCCGCGGCCGCGTGTCGCGCACCGTTGCGCCGAGCGAGTGCGCTAGTTCCACGCACGTCGCGCCGAAGGGTCGGGGCAAATAGCGCGGAAACGGGCCGTGAATCCCGAGCGTTAGCGGCGTCGCTCCCAGCTCGCGCGCCGGTACGACCGACTGCGTCAACAACCACGTGCGTCCGTCGCGCGCTTGCCCGACACGGCGCGGAATCAGCGCGCGCGCGGCACTCCACGCACTGCGAAACGAGCCCGTCAGCAACAACGCGACGTCGTGACCTCGCCACGCGTTCGCGTCGTCGGCATCGACGCGCCGCACGCCGTCGAGCCGTCCGTCGAACACTTCGAACAAGCGCGGCGAACCGGCGAGCGTCAGCGCTCCGTCGAGCTCGCGCACGCGCTCGTGCAACGCGCGAAGCGCCGGCTCCGCCATCACCAGATCACCGAGCCAATCGGGTACGCGCACGAGCAAGCGATCACCGCGCCGCAACATCAACCCGCTCCGCCGCGTTCCAATGCGCGCCGCGCCGCCGCAACGACCGTGTCGACGTCGATCGCCTGCATGCAGCGGTGATGGCCGAGCGGACAGACGCGTTCGGCGCACGGCGAGCACTCGAGCTCGACGCGCACGATCTCCGCCGAGTCGAGAGAGGTCGCCGTCAACTCAGGCACGTTCGGCCCCATGATCGACACGCACGGCACGTCGAAGGCGGCTGCGATCCAACGCGGCCCCGAGTCGCCGACGAGCATCAGTTTTGCATCGCGCACGAGCGCCTTGAGCAGCTCCAAGTTGCGCTCGCACTTACCGAGCGCGAGCGCGCCGCGTCGCGAAACGGCGGCAACCGCGCCCATCAAGGCCTCTTCGCCGGGCCCGCCGCTGACGACCGCGCGCCAGCCGCGTTCGTCGTACATGCGATCGAGCACAGCCGCGAAGCGCTCCGGCGGCCACAGCTTCGCAGCGCCGAAAGCTGCGCCCGGACAACACACGACATAGCCCTCGCCCACCGCGAGCCCGAGCTCGCGCAACTGCGCGCGTTGCTTCTCGCGCGCCGCGTCCGACACGTACAAGCGCGGATGCAAGTCGTCGACGTGCACGCCGGCGAGGCCGAGCACATCACGATGCAGGTGCGCGGTCGGAATCGCGACGCGACGATTCGCGCGCGCGGGCGGCGCGACGGCGTGCGTGAGCAACAGGCGCCGCGCCGACAGCGCGCTGCCGATCCGCACCGGCACGCGCGCGCGAAACGCTCGCCATGCTGCGCCGAAGGAGTTCGACATCAGCACGACGGCGTCGGGATCCAGCGCGCGCAAGGCCGCCGTCTCGTCGCGCGCACCGGCGTGCAGGTGCAACGAATTCTCGAGCGGCCCATCGCGCAACAGCGGCGCGAGATGCGCGCGAACGAGCACGCTGACGCGACCGATGTGCGCCGCGCGCAACGCCGCTTCGAGCATCGGCGTCGCCATGACGACGTCGCCGACCCAGTTCGGCGCTGCGATGCACAAATGCTCGACGCGCTCGATCACGGGCGCGCCCCGAGGTCGACGAAGCGCGGCTCGTGTGCGGCGATGCGGCGCGCCTTGGCGAGCACTGCGCGCGCGAAGTCGCGACGCGAGCCGCGCGCGACGATGTTGCGTCCGTTCAAGTACGCGGCGAGAAAACGCAGCCGCGCGCGCGGCGCAACTCCCGCGGGACACGAGTGCTGCAACGCCGCGACGTCCTTCACGAACCAGCGCACGCGCGGCTCGGCTTCGCGGCGCGCGCGGCCGACGTCGAGCAGCACCAGCCGGTCACCCGCGACGATCCAGTGCTCGAGGTACAGATCGCGGTGAAACCAGCCCGCGTCGTGCAAGCGCGCAACGAGCGCAGCGAGGTGCGTCGACCAACGCTCGATGCTCTCGCGCGGCGCGCGCTCGCACGCTTGCCGCAAGGTCTCGCGGTGCGCGACGCGCTCCATCCACAACGCGCTGCGCGCTCCGCGCACGAGCGGAAACGTACGCGCCTCCTCGCACCAACCGAAAACGCGCGGCACCGGCCAGCCGCCTGCAGCGAGCTCGCGCAAGTTCTCGGCCTCGCGGCGCGCGGACGAGCGTGCATGACCGAGCGTGCGCCAGTCGTGGAACGCGTCGCCGAGCGGCGCGACCGTGTAGCGCTTGACGACGACCTCGGGATCGGCGGGCCATGCAAAGGTCGTGCGCCCCGGGATGCGACGCAGCGCGTGCGACGGCTCGACCTCGAAAATCCTGCTCAGCACTTCGTCGCAGGATTCGTCGCGCGGCGCCGGCGCGAGACCGCGCGCACTCCAACCGACGCACGGCCCGCTGCGACGCGTGTCGTTGAAGGGAGCGCGTGCAGCGAGCGCCTCGACATCGGAACGAACTTCCTCCACGCGCTCATCCGAACAGCACGAGCGCAGCCGTGCAACCGCGCGCGCCACGCTGCGCACACGCACAACGGCCCAGCGCGGCGCGCTTCAGCCACTCGTTCGCGAAATCGCGCGCGCGCAGCCGCGCCGACGGCGCGTTCGAAAGCGGCGCGCCGGGCTGTTCCGACCGCTGAATCGCACCGTGGGAGCACGACGCCGCACTGCGCTGCCGCGCTCATCCGCACCAAGGGGGTTTCCAGAAGGCGTTCCGGCGGGTCCAATCTTGGCCCCGAATCCCGGCGGCGCGCTCGCGAGCGCCGTCGCGCCGGTTCCGGCATCGTTCGCACCCACCTCCGCACCTCCCGCATCCCCCGCCCGTTACCGGGAGTCGGCCGCGCGCCGCGCTCCCACCCCCACCCCCATGTCGACCGTTAC
>CAYHRR010000431.1:0-4045 GCA_964358875.1 uncultured Planctomycetaceae bacterium
GTGAAGAAGATCACCGTCGCGAACAGGATGATGATCGGGACGTTGTCGGGCTTGGTGATGATCTGCGCGAAGTTCGGATCGCCGACGGCGAACACGAAGAAGGCCGTCGCCAAGGTGAAGAAGGCCGCGATCACCGAGACCTTCGCGAAGAACTTGCGGAAGTACAGGATCACCGCGACAGCGAGGATGCTGCCGATGCTGTAGCGCGTCGGCTCGGTGAGCCAGTTCGCCGTGTTCTTGATCGCGGCGGCGATCGGTCCGTCTTGGACCGCGGCGCCGCCGCCCGAGAAGAGCGTCGCGAGTGCGAAGTGCATGGTGCGCTGGTCCTAGAGCGGGCCCGAAATGCCGCCGTCTTTGCGAACACGCCAGAAGTGAACCGCCATCAAGACGGCCGCGACCAGCGGGAAACCGACACAGTGCAACACGTAGAAGCGCAGCAGCGCGCCCTCGCCGACGAACCGTCCGGCGAGCAAGCCGAAGCGGATGTCGTCGCCCGCATGGATGAAGTCGATGCCGCCGAAGCTGAGCAGCGCCGCGCCGGGGCCTTCGTGGCCGATGAACGGCGTCGCGCGAGCCATGTTCGTGCCGACGGTGATCGCCCACACGGCGAGCTGGTCCCAGGGCAACAAGTAGCCGGTGAAGGAGAGCAGCAAGGTCAGCACGAGCAGGATCACGCCGACGTTCCAGTTGAACTCGCGCGGCGGTTTGTAGCTGCCGGTCAAGAACACGCGGTACATGTGCAGCCACACGCTGATCACCATCAAGTGAGCGCCCCAGCGGTGCATCTCGCGCATCACGCCGATCGGCACGTGCTCGCGCAGCGCGAAGATGTCTTCGTAGGCCTTATCCGCCGTCGGCCGGTAATAGAACATCAGCAGCAGACCGGTCAGCGTCAGGATCAGGAACAGGAAGAACGTCAGTCCTCCCATGCACCACGTGTAGCTGAGACGGATGCCGCTGCGCCGCACCTTGACCGGGTGCAAGTGCAGGAAGACGTTCGAGAGCACCGCCAAGGTGCGGTTGCGCGGCGTGTCCGGATAGCCGTGACGGAAGATCGACTTCCAGATCTGCGACTCACGGAGCAACTTGAGGAGCTTCTGCATGCTGGGGGCTCGAGGCCGATTTCGGGCGACGGGCAAGGCGGCGAGGAGAGCGCCGATGAGGCCCTGACGAACGAGGGCTCAGACGTAGTTGAGGTAGGCGCCTTCGAACGCCCACTGACCCTTCTCTTCTTGGAACTTGGTGTTCTTGTCGATCAGCAACTGACCGTCGTCGGCGAGCGTGATCTTGTAGCGCTCGAGCGGACGCGGTGCGGGCCCTTCGACGTTGATGCCGGTGCGCACGAAACCCGAGCCGTGGCAGGGGCACTTGAACTTCTCGTCCGCCGCGAGCCAGTTGGGCGTGCAGCCCAAGTGCGTGCAGACCGTGGACAGCGCATAAAAGCCGGTAGCCTCGCGCACGATCCACACGCCGTAGGCGGCCTTGTAGCGCTCGTCGACGGCGCCGACTCCGAACTCGCTCGGGAACCCGGCCTTGAACTCCTGCGGCGGCTCGTAGAGCACGTTCGGCATCAGGAAGCGCACCATCGCGCCGGTGCCGGCGGCTGCGGCAACGCTGAAGGTCACCCAGCTGGCTCCGAGCACCGAGAACAGCCCACGGCGCGAGATGTCGCCGCGCAGGGGTGCGGTGCGCAACGGTTCGACCGAGAGCGGCGCGACGCTGGATGCCGGTGCTCCAGCTTGGGTCGGTTGTTGCTTCGAATCAGGCTTGGCTTCGGCCACGGCGGTCGTCGATCGGCACAGGAGGAGGGTTGGACCGGCGCGCACGGTGTCAGCGAGCGCGCCCCCGGTTGCGAACCGCCCGGAGCGGACCGAGAACGCTCCACAACCCCGCTAGGACGGGTCGTGGATCGAAATCGCCGGCTCCTGACGGAGAGTCGCAGAGGATGGGCATTCCACGTCGCGAAGGCAAGTGCCCCGGAGCTGTAAAACGCCTCCGCGATGCGCCCCGCGCCCGAGCTTCGCTCAATGTCGATCGAGCGCGCGCAAGGCGATCTCGCGCACCAACGGATCGGCGTCGTCTTGGGCGAGCCGTTCGAACAGCCCGCGGTCCTCGGCGAGCGCCAGCCGCGCCAGGGCGTCGACGGCCTTGAGGCGCGTCGTCTGCACGAGCTTCTCGTTGGCGAACTTCTTGGGAGCCAGCGCATGCGCTGCCGCATAGCTCTCCGCCAACGCCAGCTCCCGCAGGACCGTGGCGCCGCGCGCATCACCGAGGTGCGACAGCGAAATCGCCGCCTGCCCGCGCATCTCCAACTCCGGCGCGTCCAGCAGGCCGGCCAGGGCCGCGGTCGTCGCCTCTCCCGGCATCTTCTGCAGCACACCGGCCGCTACTTGGCGCAGCAACGGATCCGCGTGGTGCAAGAAGGGAATTACCAGCGCGGCGGAGCGCGGCTCGTCGAGCCAAGTCAGGGCCATCAGCGCGGCGAAACGCAGGTCGCCCTCGCGGTCCTTTTCGTCCGGCAACGCCAAGAACGTGCCCAGCTTCTCGACAGCCGACGCGTCGCCGTAGGCCGCGGAAAGCTGCGCGACCGCGAGGCGCAGGCGCACGTCGTCCGCGTTGAGCTGGTTCCACGCCTGGGCCAAGCGCTCGGGAAAATCGGCGCCCGTAGGCCAGGGCTCGGGCTTGCCCTCGAGCTTGGCGCGCGCGTTTTCTGCCGCCTGGGTGCCGAGATTCATCGCCGCCTGCTTGGCTTCGTTCGGTCCGCCGTCGACGACGCGCGCGAGGTTGTCCTCGAGCCCCGCCTCCTTGCCGGCGATCGCGCCGAAGAACACGTAGACGAGCACGAGCACGCCGACGACGAGGAACGGCACGACCACCAGGAACACGAGCAGGTTCTTGTACGGCGATTGGGGCGCAGCCGCGCCCGGCGCAACCGGATCGGGGTCGGGAACTTCGATCGAACGCTCGCTCACGTGCGGTGTTTCTCGTTCGCGGCGCGCTACGCGCCGGGTTGGGCAACCGGAAAATCGGACAGGCGCGCCATGCGCGGCAAGGCGCCGACCAGCGGCGTGATGTACTCGAGGAAAGCCGGGTCGATGTCGTTCGCGCCCTTCAGGAAGCGCGCGTCGAGGCAACGTGTGTCGCGCGCAACGTTCGTCAACTCGGTGCGCTCGAAGTGCGCGCGATAGGGCTGCGAACTGTCGCGCACGATCGCGATCGATCCATGCTGCGCCTCGCCGTCGGTCGCGAAGCGCACGGCGCAACGGCCGACTTCGCGCGCTTCGCTCGCGTCGACGGTCGAGACCACGCCTGCGAAGGAACGCTGCGCATAGCCGAAGGTGTCGGCGCGCACGCGCAGCTTCTCGCCGAGCCGTTTCTTCAACATCGCGCTCAAGCGGTCACCGAGCGCGCCGGAGCCGGAAAGCTGCACGTTTCCGTGGGAATCGACCTCGTTCGACTCCGCGATCAAACGCCCGCTCGCGTCGTGGATGCCCTCGGAAACGGCAACGACGCAGCGGCCCAGACGCGCGTACACACGCTCGACATCGGCCGTGAAAGCGTCGACGGAGAATTCGACCTCGGGGCAGTACACCAAGTGCGGTCCGTCGTCGGGATTCTGCCGCGCGAGCACGCTCGCCGCCGTCAACCATCCGGCGTGGCGCCCCATGATCACGTTGAGCTTCACGCCCGGCAGGCTGCGCGTGTCCATGTTGTCGCCCATCAAGGCGAGCGCGACATAGCGCGCAGCCGACGGATAACCGGGACAGTGATCGGTGACGCGCAGGTCGTTGTCGATCGTCTTCGGGATGTGGAACAGGCGCAGCTCGTAGCGCGCGGCGACCGCCATCTCGTTGAGCAGATTGGCCGTCTCCGCCGAGTCGTTGCCCCCGATGTAGAAGAAGTAGCGCACGTCGTAGCGGCGCAGCACGTCGAGCGCCTGCGCGCATTCGTCGCGCGTCGGTTTTTTGCGCACGGAGCGCAGAGCTGCACCCGGCGTCGAAGCCACCGCTTCCAACGTTTCGCGCGACTCGCGCCCGAGGTCGAT
>CAYHRR010000432.1:0-4041 GCA_964358875.1 uncultured Planctomycetaceae bacterium
ATCCTCGGCGATCAGGCGCTCGGAGCTCGCGCGCACGCCGGCGCCGCCGCGCGCCGCCAAGACTTGGCGACCGATGCGTTCGATCAAGCGCAGGACCTCGCCGTTGTCGAACGGCTTGGTCATGAAATGCTCCGCGCCGTATTGCAGACAAGTGACCGCCGTCTGGATCGTCCCGAAGCCGGTGATCATCACGACCGGTGTCGCCGGCGATCGGCGCTTGATCTCGACCAACAGCTCGGTGCCCGAGAGACGCGGCATCATCATGTCGGTGAGCACCAAGTCGGCGCTCTCGCGCTCGAACGCCGCCAGCGCGTCGGCGCCGTCGGGGTGCGTCACCACGGAAGCGCCGAGCGACGTGACGAGCTTGGCGAGACCCAAGCGGATGTCGTCTTCGTCGTCGACGACCATCACGCGCAATCCGACGAGCACGCGCTGATCCGACATGTCACTCACGCTGCGCTGCTCGGGCTGCGCCGCAAGCGCACGCGGAAGGTCGTGCCGTCCGCGCCGCTTTCGACGAGTGTCACGCTGCCGCCGTGCATTTCGGCGATGCGCCGCGCGGTCGAAAGCCCCAAACCCGTGCCCTCGCCGCGCGGTTTGGTGGTGAAGAAGGGTTTGAAGATCTGCGCGCGCAATTCCGACGAGATGCCGCTGCCGTTGTCGCGCACGTCGATCGCCACGTGCTCACCGTCGACACTCGTGCGCACGCTGACGCGCCCGGGCCGTCCGCCGCAGGCCTGAATTCCGTTGAGGATCAAATTGACGAAGATCTGCCGCAGCTGCACTTCGTCGCCGCGAACCTGGGCACCGTCCGCTCCGAACGTGGTCTCGATTTCGACGTTCGAGCGTTGGCGCATCGGCCGCAAGAACGCGGCGACGTCCTCCAACGTGCCCTCGACGTCGATGTCGTGAATTTCGGGCAGTGCGTTGTTCGCGTAGTCGAGCAAGGCGCGAATGGCGTGTTTGCACGTTTCGACGTTGCGCTGGATCACTTCGACGTTTTCGCGCAGCGGTGAGGCGCGGTCGATTTCGGCCGCGAGCATTTGATTGAACATGCTGATCGAAGCCAGCGGATTGTTCAGCTCGTGCGCCATCACGGCCGCGACTTCACCGAGCACCGCCAGGCGCTCCTGGTGGATTTCGCGCTCGTCTTGGGCGACGCGATCGGTGATGTCGCGACTGACCAGCACGCGGCCGTGCTTTCCGCGCGCGTCGGGCGCCAAGCGTGTCGAGCGCACCTCGAACACGCCGCCCTCGACCTCGATCACGCACGAGCGCGGCACGGCGCCGACGTCGAACAAACACGCTCTGCAGGTCGCACCGAACAACTTGTCTTCGTGGCAATGGTGGTGACTCGAGGCCACGCCGTCGCGATGCAATAGGCCGAGCAGCGGTTCGGCGGCTTGGTTGTGCAACAGCGGAGCGCCGTCGGCTCCGAGCACGATCAACCCGTCGCGCATCGAAGCGATCACAGCGGAAAGTCGATTCGTCTCGGTGCGCAACGCTTGTGCGGCCGTTTCCGTGCGCTGATTGCGCTCCTCCACCGCTGCGGCCATCAAGTTGAAGGCGTGGGCGAGTTCGCCGAGCTCGTCCTCCGTCGTGACTTCGACGCGCGTCGAGAAATCGCCGTCTTGAATGCGCGCCGCCGAATCGCGCAAGCCGGCCAACGACTTGGTCAGAAAGCGCAGCGGGAAGTACAGCAACGCCGCGGAAAGCGCCGCGAGCGCGGCTCCGACGAGCACGAAGCGCGTCTGCAATCCGGCCACTGCGCGCAGCGCTTTGTCGGCCTGCAGCGGAACCTCGACCTGCCATTGGTTGGCCGAAATCGGAAAGCTGCGCACGAAAACACCGTTGACCGAAGCGCTCGAACTGTCACGCGGCACTCCGGCGTCCTCGAGGTTCAGGCCGAAGCCCGAGGCCGCGAGCTCGGTGCTCACTGCGCCCATTGCGAGGCGCTCGCGCGACACGTGCAACGCATGGCCGGTGCCGTCGAGCAAACGCAGTTCGACCGCCGCAGTGTCGTCGTTCGCTTGCGGCCTCTCGCTGCGCAACGCGTCGTGAATCCACACGCCCGTTCCGACATCCGCGCACAAACGTCCGAGCCGCCGCGCGCCCTTCAAGTCCTGCAGCTCGGTCGCGAGCACGAGGCGCGGCGGCAAATCGACACCGAGCGGCGCGAGCAGCGCGCTGCACAGCGTGGGTGTGCTCGGCGCCGGCAACTCGCGCGCATCGCCTTCACGTCCGACCAACGTGTCGAGCAACACGCGGCCGCTTTCGTCGACCACGCGCAGCGCCGTGAAGGCCGCGACGAGCGGCAGTTTGTTGGTGTTCAGGTGGCGCGCGAGTTCCGTGCGCAGTTGGACCTCATCGCCCGCGCGCGCCGGATCGAGCAAGGCCTCGACGTGATTGCGGATGTAGCCGTCCGACGCAAAGTCCTCCAAACGCCGCGTCAAGGAGCGCAATTCGCCGTCGAGCGCCGAGGCATAGGCGCGCGCCTGGAAGTCGAGGCGTGTCTGGATCTCGCTCTCCAATGCGCCGCGCGCCGAGGCCGAGACGAGGTACCCGCCGACTCCGAAGGCGAGCAGGCACAGACCTACGAACAGCAGCGCCAACTTGTGCGGCAGAGCCACCCAATGCAAAGGATCGCGCATCAACGGAAGCACTCTAGGTGCACGCGCCCGAGCGGCCAACCTTGTGCGCTGCCAAGCGCGGAGATGCACGACGTGATTGCTGTCCCGAGGCAACTGCGCTAACAACGACCGCCGTCGAACGAGAGGAGCTCCATGGACTCGCAACTGTCGAAACGCACGGCCAAGCTGAAGACCACGGTCACCATCAAGCCTCAGAAGTCAGCCGCCCAGCGCCCGTCGAAGGCACGCAGCAAGGCCAAGTCGTCTGCGCGTGCGACCAAGCCGGCAAAACTCCTTTCCGGCGGCAATCCGCAGATCGCTAAGGCCGACGGCGACGCTCCGGTGCAGGCCTACATCGCCGCGATGCCGGGCTGGAAGCGCGACTTCGGACGCCGGCTCGACGCGCTCGTCGTTCGCAACGTTCCCAACGTGCGCAAGGCCGTGAAGTGGAACTCGCCGTTCTACGGTGTCGAAGGCCAAGGCTGGTTCCTCGGACTTCACACATTCACGCACTACGTCAAGGTGGCTTTCTTCTGCGGCACGTCGCTGCGCCCGCTTCCTCCCGGCGCCAGCAAGGTCAAAGGCACGCGCTACATCGACCTTCGCGAAGGCGACGAGTTCGACGACGCGCAGATGGCGCAATGGGTGAAGCAAGCGGCCGCGTTGCCCGGCTTTGTCCCGTAGCGCTTCGTCCGCAGACGCTGTCGTCGTGCTGCAGACCGCTCCATCCAGTCCGCGCGAGCGCCCGCACTCGGGCTTGAAGGTGCGCCCGATTGGAATCGAACCAACGACCTGCGGTTTAGGAAACCGCCGCTCTGTCCGGCTGAGCTACGGGCGCGCGAGGGTGCGCAGGATAGCGAGCGTGGAGCTTGGGGCAGAGGTCAGGGCGGCGACAAGCGGCGCAGGGTCGGGAGGCCGTCGATGCTGACCATGTTGCGCGCGCGCTGAAATTCGAGCATGCCGTCGGGGCCCTGCTTCTCTGCGTGCTCGATCAAGGTCGTGCGCTCGCCCTCGTGGCGGAACAGCGGCATGCCGAAGCCGCAGGAATCGGCGATGCGTTCGAGCGCGATGTGCACGATCGAGCGCGTGCCGGGTTGACTCGGGAAACGCGCGGCGAGCTCGGCGAAATCGGCGTCGAGCGGCTCGACGATGCGCGCACGGCCGTACAGGCGCACGATCTTCGGCGGGCCTTCGAAGGCGCAGAACAGCAAGGTGATGCGGCCGTTTTCGCGCACGTGCGCGATCGTCTCGGCGCCGCTGCCGCACAAGTCGAGATAGGCGACTTCGCGCGGCGCGAGCACGCGAAAACTGTCGTGACCCTTGGGGGACAGATTGACGTGACCGTCGAGCGCGACGGGCGCCGTCGCGACGAAGAACACGCGTTGTGCGGCTAGAAACGCGCCGAGGCGCT
>CAYHRR010000433.1:0-4030 GCA_964358875.1 uncultured Planctomycetaceae bacterium
CGATGCTCGCGCTGGCGCTCTTCTTCATCGGACTCGTGGGCATCGAGACCGATCTGGGCGGCGCCATCCTGCTCGCGTTGTGCGCATTCGCGACGATGTGGGTCGGCGGCGCGCGCCCGCGCCACGTCATCGCGACGCTGGGAACACTCGTCGTTTTCGCGGGGCTGATGGCCTGGTACGCGATTCCGTACATGCGCAAACGCATCGAGATGTTCCTCGGTCAGACGAGCAATCAGCAGGTCAGTGACTCGTTCGCCGCGATTGCGCACGGGGACTTCTTCGGACGAGGTGTAGGTCAGGGACTGGCGCGCAATCACGGCGTGCCGTACCTCGAATCGGACTTCGTGTTCGCTCAAGTCGGCGAGGAACTCGGCCTGTTCGGCATGTTGCTCGTCATCGGTCTTCTGCTCGCCTTTCTGTGGTACGGGCTGCGCCTCGTGCTGTCGATTCGCGACCGTTACGACGCTTTGGCGACATTCGGCCTGCTGATCGCGACTTGCCTTCAAGCGATGTTGCACGTGCAAATCGTCGCCGGCCTCGCCCCGCCCAAAGGCATGACGTTGCCGTTCATTTCGCATGGCGGCACTTCGCTCATCGTTTCGTCGCTCGGCATCGGGCTGGCCCTCGGCGCGGCCCGGCGCTCGTTCCAACTCAGTGATCAGGTCGCCGCCGTTGGGCGGTGACCGCAGACCCAGACTCAACACGCTCAACCAAGGACTCGAATCGTCATGCAAAAGATCGAACGCTACGGCGTCATCGCCCTCGTCTTCCTGCTCGTCACCATCCTCGCCGTCTCCCTGTGGGGCGAGAGCAAGGGCGGCTGGTTCAATTGGAACAAAGACAAGAAAGTGGTCGCGGCTGCGCCGAACGCCGTCACCAAGCTCCCGCCGCTGGAGGGGAGCGGCGCCACCGATCCCTCGAATCCGAACGGCATCGCGCTGAGCGCGACGCCGGGCGTGCTCGGAAGCGGCGGCGGCGCGACGGCGCCGGTGGTCGACGCGAACAAGCCGATCGTCGGCGGCAACGGCGCCCTGCCCACGCCTTGGAACACGAATGTCGCACCGCTCGGCACGCAGCCCGCGCCGCAACCGCTGCGCCCCTTGTTCACGGATGCGACCGTGGTCAACGGCGGCGCGATCGCGCAGCCGATCGACGGCGCGCACCCGATCGTTCGTCCGAGCCCGCTGTTCGTCGACGCGGCGCCGGCGCTCACGTCGACGACGCGCGAATACACCGTGAAGAGCGGCGACACGCTCGGCGGTATCGCATCGCACGAACTCGGTTCGGCACAGCGTTGGGAGGAGATTGCGAAGCTCAACGGCGACCTCAATCCCTCGAAGCTCAAGGTCGGCATGACGTTGAAGCTCCCGGCCGGTGCGAAGACGACGTCCGTCGCGAAGAACGACGCGAAGTCGGAAACCGTGAAGGCCAAGCCGGCGAGCGGCCGCAGCTACACCGTCAAGAGCGGCGACACGTTGAGCCGCATCGCGTTGCACGAGCTCGGTGATGCCGATCAATGGAACGACATCGCCGCCCTGAACCCCGGCATCGACGCAAATCGCCTCAAGGTCGGCGCCAAGCTGGCCCTGCCCGCCGGCGCCGTCGCGAAGAAGAACGACGAGCCCCGCGCGGAGCGCATCGCTTACGGCACCGCACCGGTCGGCAAGAAGTCACGCGTCCAATGAGCGAGAAGCTGCGTATCGCGATCGTCGCCGGCTGCCTGTTCGTCGTGGGTCTGCACCTGCGCACGGCGGGCGATCTGCTGCGCGCCGGTTGGTTCGGTCCGTACCACGTGACCGACGACGAGCGCGCGCGACCCGAGCAGGTCGTCGCGCTCGGTTCGCGCGCAGCGAGCGGCTCTTTGGCACAGGGCCTGTCGCGCGACGCGGACAGGTTCGATGAGAACGGTCGGAGCGATCACATTCGTCCCGGCCTGTAGGTGGTGGTCGCGCGGCGCGTCGGGATTAGGCCGGCGCGCCGCGCACATCGACACGACGCAGCGGAAGCGAAGAACATGCACGGCACGCTTGATCCTCGGACCTCGAGCGGAGAACTTTCCGCAGCGACGGTGCAGGCTCGTCTCACGCGCGCCGCGTTCGTTCCTCCCGCTATGCCGCCCATCGATCCCTGCGAGTCCCTGCGCGGAATGCGCATTGCGCTCGCAGGCGGCGGCACAGGCGGTCACATCGTTCCAGGACGTCATTTGTTGGCGCACGCTCGCGGCGCGCTCGCAGACGTCCTTTGGTTTTGCACCGGTAGAGCGGTCGAGGAGCGCGCCTTCAACGGATTGGAGCGCGACCTCGGCGCTTGTCGTTTGGAGCGCGTCGCACTGCGGCTCGAACCCGAAGGCGGCGGCGCACCGAGCTTGAGCGGACTCGCCTTGCGCGCCTGGCCGGCGCTGCGAACGGCGCGCCAGGCGTTGCGACGGCACGACAGCCAAGTCCTGATCGGACTCGGCGGATTCACGTGTTTGCCGGCGGTGCTGGCGGCGCGCTCGTTGGGCATTCCGGTGGCGCTGATCGAAATCAACGCGACGCGCGGCAAGGCAGTGCGTTGGCTCGCGCCGTTCGCGTCGCGCGTCTTCCACGCTTGGCGCGCGACGCTCCCGACTTCGGGCGCAACCGAGCGCGACGTTTTGACGGGCCCTCCGCTCGCGCCGGTGTATGCGCAAGGTCGGCCGAACGAGCGCGACTCGGCTCGCGCGCGCGCGGCCTTGGGCTTCGACGCCGCGCGGCCGTTGCTCGTCGTGCTCGGCGGCAGTCAAGGCGCCGGCGCGCTCAATCAATTCATCGCCGCCAATCTGGACGAGCTCACGCGGCAAGGTCTGCAAATCCTGCATCAGACAGGTCCGGGACGTCTCGAGCAGGGCGGTGCGTCGCGCGCCGGTTACGTGAAGTCCGAATACGTGCTCGACGTGCATCAAGCGCTCAGCGCTGCGACGCTCGTGCTGTGTCGCGGCGGTGCGTCGACGCTGGCAGAGGTCGCTGCACTGCGCCGTCCCGCGTGGGTCGTGCCCTATCCGCACCACGCCGATCGTCATCAAGAGCGCAATGCGCGCGAGCTGGCCGGCGGCGTGCAGATCGTCGACGAAGCGCGCTTGGCAGCGCCGTTCGCGCGCGAACTCGTGCAACTAGCGCTGCCGGGCGCGGCCGGCGAACTCGAGCGTCGCACGCAGGAACTCGAACGTGTCTTCTCCCTCGACGCGGCCGCGCGCATCGCTGCCGCACTTTCGCAACTCGCGCAAACGCGCACACCCCGAAGCAAAATCGCCGCGCGCGCTTGAGTCGTGTCGTTGCGCGGATTGAATACGCCATGTTGGAAAACGGATCTCGTCTCACCTCCGACGGTCTCACTTGGGGTGCTCACGGCGACGCCCTGGGCAAACACACCGGCCGCAAATTGATCCCCGGCATTCCCAGGCGCGTGCACTTGCTCGGAGCCGGCGGTGCCGGCGTTTCCGGCGCGGCACGCGTGCTCGTCGATCACGGCCATGTGTTGAGCGGCCACGACCGCGCCGAGAGCGAGCACGTCGAACTGTTGCGCTCGCTCGGCGTGCACGTCGAGGTCGGGCCGCAAAACGCGGCGCAGTTGCCCGGCGATGCCGAGATGGTGATTCGCTCCGCCGCCGTGCCGAACGACGATGCCGTCGTGCGCGAGGCGCTCATGGCGCGCGTACCGGTGCTCAAATACGCGGAAGCGCTCGGCCGGATCACGCCGATCGGTCGCACGCTCGCGATCGCGGGGACGCACGGCAAGACCACGTCGAGTTGGATGGTGCACCACGCACTGCGCGGTCTCGCCGGTTGCGAGGAGAACGTGAAGCGGCCGATGCCCGGCGCGATCGTCGGCGGCGTTTGCCGCGAGCTCGCCACCAATGCAGTCAGCGCGGAGGCCGACGGCTGGTTCGCGGTCGAGGCGTGCGAGTACGACTACTCCTTCCTGCAGCTCTCGCCGCGCGGTGCCGTGATCACGAACGTCGAAGCGGATCACCTCGATTGCTTCGGCGACCTCGAGAACGTCAAGAACGCCT
>CAYHRR010000434.1:0-2125 GCA_964358875.1 uncultured Planctomycetaceae bacterium
CCGAGCACGTGATCCATGACCACCAACGCGGGATAGTCGGGATCCGAGCGGCGCACGCCGAGATGACCGAGGAATACGTGCACTTGCTCGCGCTGCGCCTCGAACACGTCGCAACGCGGCGCGCGCGGCGGCAATTCGGGCTCGGGGTACGGCAAGTCTTCGCCCGGCGTCCAGCGCGCGAGCGCGCGATCGAGCACCTTGCGCACGCTCTCGGGCTCGACATCGCCGCACACGGCGATGATCGCGCGCCGCGCGACCCAGTGCTCGCGATGGAACCCGACGACGTGCTTGCGCTCGATGCGCCCGACGCTCGCGTGGTTGCCTTGCGCGGACAGACCGAGCCAGTGATCGCCGTAGACCAGGCGCTTGAAAACGTGCTCGCACTGCACGCGCGGCTCGTCGCGTTCGAGCAACAAGCGATCGAGCAGGCGTTGCTTCTGGCGGCGAAACTCGGGCGCGGGATAGGTCGGGCTGGTGACGAGCTCGCCGAAGAGTTCGAGCAACAGCTTCCAATGCGGCGCGGCGATCGAGCCCGAAATGCCGTTGGATTCGCCGCCCAGCGAACCGCCGTGGGTTTCGAGCGCCTCCGCGAGTTGCGCCTCGTTGTGACGCTTCGTCCCTTGGTCGAGCAAACCGCCGGCGAGGAAGGCCGTGCCGGCGAGGCGCTGCGGATCGAGCGAGTGCCCGCCGCGCAGGTGCATTTGCAGCGCGAGCACGGGCGCGCTCGGTCGGCGCGAAACCAATAGCCGCGCGCCGCACTTCAAGACGAAGCGTTCGACCGGCAAGTGAACGGCGAGGCGCGCGGTATCGGTGCTCAACGCTTCGCTCCACGCGCTGCGACTTGCTTGCCAGCGGCCGGCAAGCACCAACCGACAACGCGGCGTTCCTTCGTCAACAAGCGTTTCGCGCACGCGCGAATGCGTGCGGCGTCGACGGCGAGCACGTGCTCGATCGTTTCGAGCGCAAGGCGCCAATGTGCGTCCGTGGCGAATTCGCCGAGCTGCTCGGCGAGATCGCTCGAGGTCTCGTTGTCGTAGGCCTCCGCGGCGGCGAGCAACGAACGCACGCGTGCCAGCTCCTTGGCGCCGACCTTTTCGGCGGCGAGGCGTGCGAGTTCCTCGTCGACCACGGCTTCGAGCTTGCGCGGGTCGGCGCTCTGCGCGCACTCGGCGAACAGCCAGAAAACGCCGCTTTCTACGCGCGAGTCGTTTTGCACGGACACGCTCGTGCACAGCTCGAGTTCGATGACGAGTCGTCGGTGCAGGCGCGACAAGCGACCGGCGCTGAGCACTGCGGAGATCACGTCGAGCGCGTAGTCGTCGTCGCTGCCGACGACCGCGCTCGGCCAAGCGATGCACAAGCGCTTACCCGAATCGTCCCACGTCGCTTGCACGCGCCGCTCGCCCGCGACGGGCTCCTCGCGCGGTCGAAACGCATCCGCCTCGGCATAGGGCACGCCGCACGGAATCGACTCGAAGTGCGCGCGCACCTTGGCGAGCGCGTCGACGGGGTCGAAGTCGCCGCACAGCACGATCGTCGCGTTGCCCGGGTGATAGAAGCGCTTGTAGTAGTCGCGCATGTCGTCGACCCGCAACGCCGCGAGTGCGTCCGCGTGGCCGATCACCGGACGCCGGTAGGGATGGCGCAGCAGCAACGTGCCTTGCACGAGTTCCGAGATGCGTCGCCACGGATCGTCGAGGCCCATGGCGAGTTCTTCGAGCACCACCGCGCGCTCGGCTGCGAACTCCACGGGATCGAGCGTCAAGCGACTCATGCGATCGGCTTCGATCGCGAGCGCCGCTTCCCAACGATCGCTGGCGAGCTCGAACCAGTAGGCCGTGTGATCGGGCCCGGTGAAGGCGTTGTTGCTGCCGCCGAGCGTCGTCGTGATGCGGTCGATCGAGCCTTTGCCGAAGGCCGTCGAGCCCTTGAACATCATGTGCTCGAGGAAGTGCGACACGCCCGCCTCGTGCTCGCGTTCGTTGCGCGAACCGACGCGGTACCACACCATCGCGGCGACCACGGGGTCGATGTGACGCTCGGCGAGCAACACACGCATGCCGTTGGCGAGCGTGTGCTCGGTGATCACAGCGCCGCCTTTGACGGCCGGCGCGACCTTCGCGGC
>CAYHRR010000434.1:2135-4010 GCA_964358875.1 uncultured Planctomycetaceae bacterium
CGCGGCGCTCATGAGCGCGACTTGCGCCCGCGCTGTTTGCGGCGCACGTCGCCACGGCCGCGACGACCGGGCGGCTTGCTCGGGCCGGCGCGCTCGAGACTGCGCTTGCGGTCGCGACGCCACTTGTCGCCGGCGCGCGGGCCGCGTCGTTCGGGGCCCGGCCCGAGCGGGCGCTTGTGCGCGAAGTGCTTCACGCGCGGGTCCTTGCGCCGGTCGACGAGCGGCGCGGCTGCTCCCGCGGCATCGGACTGACGCAACAAGTCGCGCACTTCCTCGCGCACGAGCGGGCGCCACTTGCCGTCCTTGAGCGAGCGATCACTCAGCGTGCCGATGTGCGTGCGGCGCAGCGTGAGCACGTTGTAGCCGACGGCCGCGAAGATGCGGCGCACCTCGCGGTTCTTGCCTTCGTTGAGCGTCACCGTCAACAGCGACCAATCGTTGGTGCGCTTCAAGACCTTGACGAACACGGCGCTGGTGCGACCTTCGGCGAGGTACACGCCCTTCTTCAACTTCTCGAGCTGCTCGCCTTCGACGCGCCCGCGGATCTTGATCGAGTAGGTCTTGTCGATGCCGAAGCGCGGGTGCGCGATGCGGTTGGAGAAATCTCCGTCGTTGGTGAGCAGGATCAGACCGGTCGAATCCTCGTCGAGCCGGCCGACGGTGTAGATGCGGCCCTTGTTGGGATCGGTGATCAAGTCGATCGCGCGCAAGCGCGCCTCGCGCCGGTCGTTGGTGCACACGACGTGCCGCGGCTTGTGCAGCAGGTAATAGCGGTGCTCGGTGCGATCGGGCTTGAGCACGACGCCGTCGACGTCGATGCGCTGCGTGTGCGGATCGATCTTCGATCCGAGTTCGGTGATGACGCGGTCGTCGACCATCACCTTGCCCTTCTTGATCAGCTCATCGCAGTTGCGGCGCGAAGCGATGCCGTGGTCGGCCAGGTATTTGTTGAGGCGCACCAGGCGCGATTCGAGCGGCGGCAGCGCCTCGGAGTCGTCGGAAGCGTGTTCGTTTTGCATAGGCAGCTTTGTGGGCGACAGAGGGTAGCGTCGCCGCGAAGCGCGCGCCCTCACGCCGTACCCCGAGGTCCCCGGCCCCGCCTGCGTCCTCGGCCTTTACGCCCTCCTCGCGCTCGCGCGAGGCACACGCGCCTTGCTTCGCGTAGCATTTCGCACCGACCATCAGGACGCCCGCGTGGTGCGGCGCGTCGAAAGGAAACCGATGAACATCAGCCGAATCTCGCTGCTCGGCCTGGCGCTGGCGGTCACGACGCATTTCGCGTCACCCGCCGTCGCGCAGGGCGTGGGCAGCAAAATGCCGGCGGTCCAGCTCGAAGGCTTCGCGCAAACCGGCGCGAAGAGCTTCGACGACTACATGGGCCGCGCGGTGTTGATCGAATTCTTCGCCTATTGGTGAGGCCCGTGCGGTTCGCAGGTCTCTCATCTCAACCAACTCCAAAAGGAGTACGGCGAGAAGGGCCTGTCGATCATCGGCGTGACCGATGAAGGTGTGAGCGATACGGAGAAGTGGGTCGCGTCCAAGGGCGCGAAGTACGCCTACGCGTACGACAAGGGCGGCGCGCTCTCGCGTTACTTCGGCGTCAGCGGCATTCCGCACGCGGTCTTGATCGACGCGAGCGGCACCGTGGTTTGGGACGGACATCCCGGCAGCGTCGATACGGCGTTGATCGAAACGGCGACCAAGGGCGCACTGACCAAGCCGCTGTGGGAATGGACCGGCGCAGCGAAGCCCGTGAAGGCGGCTCTGTTGAAGCGCGCTTACAAGGAAGCGCTCGACGCAGCTGCGAAGCTGGGCGAGGCCGACAACGGTCCGCAGATCAAGGCGGCCATCGAAGGCATCGTGAAGAGTCGCATC
>CAYHRR010000435.1:0-4009 GCA_964358875.1 uncultured Planctomycetaceae bacterium
AACTACGACTCACGCGCTGCGTCGGACACGACGACGTCGGCCGATACGCGCGGATAGATCACGCCAAGCGGCGAGAGCACCGCTTCCAAGAGTCGTGACGTCGCCGAAGCGTGGGCCTTGCGCAGCGTTTCGTTGCCGATGCGTTCGTTGTCGCGCTTGACGCGCCGCCGCAGTCCGGCGATCAGTTCCTCGGCTTCGTCGTGGCGGCCGACGGCTTCTAGCACCAGCGCGCGCGTGCCGACGACTACGATGCGATCGGGGAGTTCGGCGCCCTGCGCGGACATCAATCCCAGCGCGCGTTCCGACTGTTCGAGCGCTTGCTCCGTGCGACCCGCCTCGCGCTCGATGCGCGAACGAATCGCCAAGGCCAACGCTTCGGCGCGCTCGAGGCCCATCTCGTTGGCCAAGCGCAGCGCTCGATCGAGAACGCTCGCGGCGTTCGCTTCGCCCTGTTCCCAAAGCAAGGTGCCCAGCCACAACAGGGCCAGCGTTTGCCCACGGCGATCTTCGATCTCGCCCGCGATCAACAGCGCCTCGCGCAGGCGCGTCTCGGCCTCTTCCGGCTGATTGAGATCGAGCAACAATCCGCCGAGTCGCGCCGTCGCCTCCAATTCGAGCCGCCGCTCGCCGGCTTGCTGAGCGAGCTTGACTGCGCGTTGCATCGAGCCGAGCGCGCGCGCCGGTCGACCACACACGCGATAGATGCGACCGCGCAACATGTGCGCGGCGGCGGTGATGCCGGGCAGATTCCAGCGCCGCGAGCGACGTTGCAGGCGCAGCGCTTCATCGACGTTGCGCAACGCTTCGTCGAGCCGATTGTCGAGCAGATCGACGACGCCGAGCTGGATCATCGCGACCGCGCGTTGCGGTTCGTGCACAGCGACCTCACGCGCCTTGCGCAACAATTCGCGCGCGTCGTCGAGCTCACCGACGTGACCTTGCACCGCGCCGAGACGGCGCAGCGCCTCGCTCTCCAGTTCCGTCGCCCCGGCCTTCTGCGCGAGCTCGACCGAGTTCTTCAGCATGCCGCGCGCAAGTCCGTACTGACCCGTGCTCGCCGCGTAGCGCCCGTGCAGCAGGTACACACGCGCCAGGGAATCCGGATCGTTCTCGGGATCGAATTCGAGTTCCGAAAGTTCGTCGAGCCACTGGCGCTGCTCCTCACGGTTGCCGAGCCGATCGGCGGCGTCCGCTGCGGCTTCGAGGAATTCGATGCGGCGCCGCGAGCGTTGCCGCGTCGTCGGAAGGGCAGCGAGCGCCTCGAGTCCCCAGCGCGCGAGCACGTACACGCGTTGCGGCTGTCCGCGTTTGAGCAAGGCCTGGATCAGCGGTCGCAGCAGGCGCAGGAGATCGGCATGGCGCTCGGCGGCGCGCAGGTGGAACGCGCGTTGGAAGGCGTCGCCGATTTCGATGCGGCGCGACTTCGTGCCGCTCGCATCCTCGACGCGCGGCAGGAAGGCGTCGGCGGCGCGCGAGTGCAGAGCGACGCGCCGCTCCGTGCTCATCGAGCGGTACACCGCTTCGCGCAAGGCGGGCCGCGCGAAGCGGTAGCGATCGCCGGTCGGCACGAGCCAACCGGTGTGCACGAGCTGCGCCAGCTTCGAGTCGATCTCGCCCGCCGTGACGTCGGCGAAGGCGCGCTCGAGCAAGCTGGTCTGGATGCGCCCACCGATGACCGAAACGCGCTGCAACCACTCGCGGTCGCCGGTGGAGGCCTTGAGCAGTCGATCTTGGATCAGCGTGTGCAGCGAATCGGGCAGCGGCATGCGCTCGGGCGCGATTTCGAGCACCAATCTCGGCTCGCTCGGACTGAAGGCGCGCGCTTCGCCGCGCTCGATCAAGCCGCGCAGGATTTCGGCGAGCAGTCCGGGATTTCCGCGGCTGCGCGCGAACAGGATCTGCGCGATGCGGCCGCGCGGCTGCGAATGATGGAACGTCGCGCCGACGAGCTCCTGCACGGCGTTCTCACTCAACGGCGCGAGGCGCAGCTCGACGACCTCGGCGGTCTCGGCCAAGCGCTCGCGCAAACGCTGCAAAGCCGCCGGGTTCGGCGCGCTTTCGTGCTCGCGCAGCCCGAGCACGATCGTCGCACGCAGCCCGTGCAGTTCTTCGGCGACGCGCGCGAGCACCGACAGGCTCGCCTCGTCGGCGAAATTGACGTCGTCGAGGAACACGAGCAAGGCCTGCGAGCGACCGAGCGCGACCAGCCACTGCGCCAAGGCCGTCGGCACTGCGATCGCAGTCGTGCCGTTGAAGTCCGGCGTCAACGCTTGCACGAGCGTCGTCGCAACGCGCGGCGGCACGAGGCGCGCGAGTTGCTCCGTCTGACTTGCGCCGGGCGCCGTGCCGCTCGGCAAGCGCAGATAACGCTCGACGAGGCGCAGGATCGGCATGCACGGGCGCGTCTCTTCGAAGGCCGGGCAGCGGCCGTAGAGGTACAGCGGTGCCGGTTCGAGGCGCCGACGCGTCAACGTCGCGCAGTCGCTCATCAAACGCGATTTGCCGCTGCCGGACGGCCCGAGCAACCACACGGCGTTGCCGCTCGGTGTGCGCGGCCCGCCGTCCGCATCGACGAGCGCGGTCGACGCGCTGCAGCGCTCGAGCAACGCTTCGAGTTCGTGCTCGCGCCCGACGAGCGGCGTCAAGTGCGGCGACTCCTTGTCACCGAGCGTTCCGCGGCGCGCGCCCGCGCCGAAGTCGAGTTGCTCGCGCCACCACGCTCCGCGCTCGCACTCGCGCAAGCGCAACGCAACTTCGGCGGCGCTCGGGCGTGCGAGCGGATCGCGACGCAACACGTCGTGCAGCAGAGCGTCGAGAAACGGCGAGAGCTGCGGAACGACGCGCGACGGCGGCACGAAACGCGCGGTCGCGAGTGCGGCGAGCAAACGATCGGCACCGGGGTCGTCGATCGAACGTTTGAGCAAGCGGCCGCTCGAGAAGCCGCTGGCGTCGTAGCTGATGCCGCTTTCGTCGGGATCGTCGGCGTAGGGATGCACGGCGGTCGCGAGTTCGTACACGACGACGCCGAGCGCGAACACGTCGCTCGCTGGCGTACACGGCAAACCGCGCGCGCGCTCGGGCGACAGGTAAGCGAGGCTGCCGGGGTTGACGCCTTCGTTGCCTGCAAGTTCCGGCGCGGGCATGGCCGAGCCCTCCGGCGCAATGGCGGCGACCGAGCGCACGCTGCGACGAGGTGCGGCGACGGTGAGCGTTTGCGCGAAGCCGAAGTCCATCAACACGACGCGGCCGTGCGGCTCGATGCGGATGTTGTCGGGCTTGACGTCGGCGTGGACGTAGCCACCGGCGTGCAAGGCCGCGAGCGCGCCGGCGACGCCGCCTGCGATCGAGCGCACCAACGGTTCCGGCAGCGCTCCGCCCGCAGCGAGTTGCTCGCGCAACGTACGCCCGGCGATGTATTCCATCACGACGAACGGCCCGTGTTGGTCCTCGCCCGAGGTCAGGTGCCGCACGAGCGAGGGATGCGCGGCGGCGCGCGCGACCTTGACCTCGACGGCGAGTGAGTGACGCGCCGGAGCGTCGCGCAGCAGGTGCGGGTGCAGTCGTTTCACGGCGACTTCCGCGCCCGCCGGCCAGGTTTTCCAAGCCGCCGCGAGCACGCCGTGCACGACGCCGCCCACCGCGCCCGATCCGATATCGCGATCGAGTTCGAGGACCAAGCCGTCGGCGGTGCGGAGCTCTGCAGTCATCGCGGGTAAACGCGGCGGAGGATAGCACGCTCGACGCGCCGTCCGAACGCAGCGCAAGTGCTCGCTACACTCTTGCGCCCAACGCTGCGGAGACCTGATCGATGAGCTTGCACGTCTACAACAGCCTGTCGCGCACGAAGGAGCCCTTCCGCACTCTCGAGCCCGGCGTGGCACGCATGTACAACTGCGGACCGACGGTCTACAACCGCCCGCACATCGGGAATTACCGCGCATTCCTGTTCGCGGACACGCTGCGGCGCTGGCTCGAGTACTCCGGCTTCAAGGTCTAGCAGGTGATGAAC
>CAYHRR010000436.1:0-4006 GCA_964358875.1 uncultured Planctomycetaceae bacterium
TGAAGCCGTTCTACGGCGGCTACAAGGACAAGCCCTTGCGCGGCGTGCGCTTGGTGCTCGAAGACCCGCGCGTCTTCAAGCCGCTGCGCGCGTCGCTCGCGATCTTGATCACGTTGCACAAGCTCTACGGCGACGAGTTGCTCATGCAGAGCGAGGCGGTGATCGCCAAGCACTGGGGCAACACGCAATTGCTCGAGCAGTTGCGCGCCGGCGCGACGATCGACGAGATCGAACGCTCGTGGGCCGCGACGCGCGTCGAGTACGAGAATCTGCGCGCGTCGGTGCTGCTCTACTGAGTTCGCTGCGCAGCGTTCGCGGCAACAACGATCCGACTTCGAGCGCGCGCGATCAGCGTCCCGCGAATTCGAGCTCGGCGATCAATGCGTTGAGCTTGGCGACGAGCTTCGCCTGCGCCGGATCCGCGATATCCGCGATCAACGCCAACGCCGCGCGCGCGGTTTCGAGCGCTCGAGCGTCGTCGCGAGTCGCGCGGAAAGCCTTAGCGAGCCAGTAGCGCGGCACGGGCTGATCCGCTGCGCGTTCCACCGCGAGTCGGCACAGTTCGAGCGCGCGCGCCGGGTCGCGCGTCGTCTCGCGCGCTCCCTCGAGCAAATCCTTGGCGACGAGCACGGCTTCGATCGGAGAGGCCTCCGGTCGCCGTGCGAGACGCTCACGCAACGCGAGCGAGCGCCGCGTCCATTCATCCGCCTCGTGCAACTCGTCGCGTTGCACCGCCGACTCGACCATCATCTCCAGCACTGCTTGCGCGTAGATCAACGTCGTCGCGCTGTCGGGATCCGTGTCGGCGACGCGCTCCAGCCACGACCACGCCAAGCTGCACATGCGAATCGACTCCGCGTCGTCGTCGCAGTCCGCGAAGGTCTGGCTCGCCTCGATCAAGCCGAAGGCGCCGCGCAAAAGCAGCATCGAGTCGCGCGTCGCGTCGGTCACCGATGTCGCCAGCTCGGCGCACGCGAGGCGGTACTCGGCGCACGCGGCTGCGTGTGCGCCGGCATTGGCGAGCGCGCGCGCGAAGAGCGCGTGTTCGAACGCGCCTTCGCTGACGGCGATGCCGCGATTCGAGGCCAACTCGCGCCAACGCGCGTACGTCTCCATCGCGCGACGGTGGAGCGCGACGCGCTCCGCGGCCTGCTCTGGTTTCACGCTGATTTCCGCCCATTCGCGCAGCAACTGCGCCCACGCCGACATTGTGTACACGTCGCGCGGGTTCGCTTCGCTCAGCTTGCGCGCCAGTTCGTCCGCCGCCGCCATGTGAGCGTGCGCTTCGTCGACACGACCGAGCGCGTGCTCCGCGCCCGCGAGGTTCTGCAGGATGCTGAGGCGACGCACCGTCAGATCCGTGGCACCCGCGGAATCCGGTGCGTTGTCGAGCAGCGCCAGCGCGCGTTCGCATGTCTTGATCACCTCGTCGTGGCGGTCGAGCGTCGCGCAGGCGTTGGCGAAGCCGTCGAGCGCGCGCGTGTAGTCGACGAAATGCTGCCCGTCGAGCGGATCCTCGCGCTGCAGCTCCTCGTACAGGCCGAGCGCGAGCTCGTACTGCGCGAGCCCTTCTTCGCTACGCGCGCTGCGCACGAGAATGCCGCCGAGACACTCGAGGCAATTGGCGCGCGCACGGCGATTGACCGGCGCGAGCGGTTCGACAACGAGCAAGCGATCAGCGGCGGCAACGCCTTGCGCGAGCAGCTCCAGCGCGCGTTCGGGTTGATCGCGCGTGTCGCAGATGTTCCCGAACAGCAGATAGGCGCGCGGTTGCAGGCGCAACACGGTGACGTCACCCGGATGCTCCGTCTCCAGCGCGACGAGCTGCTGCACGCAGCCTTCGAACAACGCGTTCGCTCGATCGGCGTCCCCGCGACGCTCGCAGTTTTGCGCGAGCTCGAGCTGCAGCCACGCGACATGTGCTCCGTCTTCGATCGTTGCCGCAGGCAACTGGGCGAGCACGCGCGCGTGCTCGACGCCGCTTTCGAGCATGCGCATGCCGGCCTCCGCCTCGCCGGTTTTCGTCAGCAGACTTCCGAGCAAGTACTCGGCGCGCACCAAGTAGCGACGCTCCTCGACGCTCGCGTCTGCGGCGCTCGCGTGCTCAGCGAAGTAGCTGTGCGCGCTCTCGAGATGCTCGCGCGCACCGCCCGTTTGACCGAGCGTCCCGCCGCTCGTGCGCTCGAGGATCGGTCCGAGTCGCAAGTTCGCCACGGCGAGATCGTGCGCGAGCGTCGGATCGTCGGCCTCCGCGCGCGCCAGCGCGTCGAACAACGACTGCGCCTGCGTGACGACTTGCTCGCGCGCCTCGGTGGCGCCGGGCAGGCGACTGATCTTGTCGTGCACGTCGAAGACGAAACTCGTGGCGAGCACGCGTAGCTCTTCGGCGCGCGCGCGTGCCACGTCGCGTTGTTCGAGGATCTTGCGGCCGAGCACGCTTTGCTGGCGCGCATACACGAGCGACGCGACGAGCCCGAGCCCTGCGCCGGCGATCAACGCGGCACTGATGCGCGGATGGCGCTGCGCCCAACGCAACACGCGCAACATCGGACCGGCGCGGCGCGCATCGATCGGGCGGCGCGCGAGCAAGTTCGACAGGTCGCGCGCAAAATCGCCGGCCGTCGCGTAGCGCCGCGCGCGGTCGGTCTCCATCGCGGTGAGGCACACGGTCTCGAGATCCCACGGAATGCTCGGCACGAGCTCGCGCGGTTTCTTGAAGTTGCCGGCGACGATCGCTTGCCACACGAGGTTGATCGACGAGCCTTCGAACACCTGACGCAGCGTCAACAGCTCTGCGAAAGTGACGCCGAGCGAATAGATGTCCGAACGCGCGTCGACGTCGCCGCCATTGGCTTGCTCGGGCGACATGTAAGCCGCCGAGCCGCCCGCTGAACCGCTGCGCGTGATGCGCTCGCCGCCCTCCTTCGCAGCGAGACCGAAGTCGATCAACATCGCGCGGCCGCTGCGCGTGATCACGATGTTCGAGGGCTTGATGTCGCGGTGCACGACGCCGCGGCTGTGCGTGTGCTCCAACGCGTCGGCGACTTGGCGCACGAGCCGCACGACCGTGTCGTTCCAGCTCGCGTCCGGCATCACGCCGAGCCGCGTCGACGTCTCGTTCGCGTCGCGCGGGCGCGGCGCGAGCCTATCGACGACCGCGAGCAGATCCGCGCCGGTGAGCTTGGTCACGGGCTGCTTCGCGAGTTCATCGATGACCTGCGCGAGCGTGCAGCCTTCGACGAACTCCATCGCGAAGAACGGCACGCCGCGCTCTTCGCCGACGGTGTAGATCGGAACGATCCCCGGGTGCGACAAGCGCGCGACCGCTTCGATCTCGCGCCGAAAACGCGCGCGACTGCCGCCGAACCACATCAACTCCGGCCGGATCAATTTCAACGCGACGCGCCGGCCGAGCGATTCCTGTTCCGCTTCGTAGACGATGCCCATGCCGCCGCCGCCGATCTCGGCGATCAGGCGAAAGTCCCCCATGCGTTCCGCGCGCGGCGTCGTGTCGAGCGTCGCGCGTTCGACCAGCCCGAGCTGCACGAGCTCGGCGACACGCGCGCGCAACGCCGCCGCATGCTCAGGCCGAGTCTCGACGAACGCATCGAATCCCGCCGTACCGCCGTCCTCGAGCACGCCGAGCGCTTCGACGAGCAAGTCTTCGAAATTCGACACCGCGGTCGCCTCGTCCGCGTTCGCTTTCAGGGGGTCCGACATCGCGCTCAGAATAGACGGAAGGTGCGCCTCGGACCTTGCGCTGCATCGCACTCGCAAAGTCAGCCGTCAAAAACTGTTCGCGGCTCGATCCTGCGCAGAGTCTCAACCGGCGAGGACATCGGCAGCATCAGAATGTGTTCCGCCACCAACTTTCGACGAGTGCGCCGCCGTCCCGTTTCACGACAAGGCAAGTGCTCGCTCCCGTGTCGTCGTCCGTCGCCACCCACCAACTCCAGGTGACGGCGCCGTCAAAGTTGGTCGATGTGCTAGCTCGACCGAGAAGGAT
>CAYHRR010000437.1:0-3992 GCA_964358875.1 uncultured Planctomycetaceae bacterium
AGAACGAGTGGCAGGACATCGGTCACCTTGCCCGCAGGGCGTGGGGGTATTTGCCCAACATCGCGGTCAAAGAAGGCCGCGTGGAGGTTGTCAACGGGATGAACGTGCTCGCGGTCTACGACGCGCACTTGCATCCGCTGCTCGATCCGAGCTTCGACCCCGGTCTCAATCTCGAAGTGACGAGCCTCGTCGAAGCCGGCACGCACAACGATGACGACACGATCGATCCCGGTGAGAAGGTGCAAATCACCTTCACCATGGTCGACGACGCCGGCACGGACGTGTTGCCGAGCGCGGTCGCGAACCTGACCTCGATCATCTCGGGACCGACGAGCAACTACACCGTGGTCGTCAACAGCACGATCCCGATCGCGATGCTCACGGGCGCGCAGCCGTACACGGTCAACTTGCCGATGCCGGTGCTCTTGGAATCTCCGGGTGCGGCGACCGGCTCGCTCGGCGACGTCTTCGTCAGCACCTACACGCCGCAGTGGAACGTCTCGGGCGCGGCCACTTCGTTGTGGGTGCGCACGGCGACTGCGGGCGGGAACACCACCGCCGCGGACGCGACGGTCGCGGCGCAGAACTACATCGACGTCGCCAGCGCGGCGAGCTTCGCGCGCGACGACTACATCGTGGTCGACGACGGCCTCGCGGCCGAAGAATACCTGCGCATCCAATACGTCGACGGCACGCGCCTGTGGTTCGGATCGATCGGCAGCACGAGCTACGCGCCCGGGCTCCGACTCGTTCACACGGCCGGCGCATCGGTGAAGGAGGTCACGTTGACCTCGAAGACCGCGAGCGGCGGAACGCCCGACTATTCGCTGAGCGCAGCGACCGGGACGATCACCGAACTCGTCGAGTTCGGCGCGGGCAACGACGTCGTCGTGTCGTACACGACGGACTTCGTGATGCCGAGCGTGTATCCGATCGCGATCAACGGCTCGCCCGATATCGGCGAGACGCGCGGCGACTGGCAAGGCCTGCCGATCGTCGACGGCACCTACACCGTGGGCATCTGGACCTCGCGCACACTGGCCTTGAGCCTGTACGGCGAATCGAACAGCTACCGGTCTGCATCGGACTCCGCGAACACCGATTTCCTCGTCGGATCCGCGACTTCCGCCGAGCCCTACGCGCTGATCTCGACTCCGCAGAACTGCTACAACTGCCACCAAGAGTTGACCTTCCACGGCGCGGGCCGTCGCAGCTACGACTCGTGCGTGCTGTGCCACGGCGCAGCCGGCGCGGAAGACCGACCCAAGTACATCGCGGCCAACGCGACGGCGACGACGGGTCAGACGATCAGCTTCCGCACGATGCTCCACCAGATCCACATGGGGGAGGAGCTCACCAACGCGGCGACCTACGAGATCGTCGGTTACGGCTCGAGCGCGTACCCCAACAACTACGGGGTCTCGCACTTCGACGAGGTCGTGTTCCCGGCGCTGCCCGGCGGCGTCGCGAACTGCGACAAGTGCCACGGCACGTCCAGCACCGCGTGGTACGCGCCGGAAGACCGCACGCACCCGACGGCACAGGTCGAACCGCTGCGACGCTGGGAAGCCGTGTGCGCTGCCTGCCACGACTCGACCGACGCGTTGGCCCACATCGAGGCGCAGACCGCGCCGTCGGGCAACGAGTCGTGCGGCGTGTGTCACGGCGCGAGCGCCGAGTGGAACGTCAAGCGCATGCACAAGACCTACTAGGCGGATGAACTTCGATGAGCGCCTCGTGCTTTCACGCTGATTCGACGCGACCGATCCTGCTGGCGACGCTGGCAGGAGCGTTGGTGTCGATCGTCGTGTGCGCCGGGGCGCTCCAACATCTCGGGGCCGCGACGAGCGCGGCTCCAAGTTGCGACGACGACGCGGCGCTGTCGCTCGCGTTCGACGTGACGCCCATGACCGAGTCGCTCGCGTTCGCGCGCAGCGCGTGCGACTCGAACTCGTCGACGGCGGCGAAGGACGAGTCGGGCGAGGCGTCCGATTCGATCGAGCGCGATCCGCTGACGGCGCTCACACGCGCGAAGGAGCGCGAACTGCGCGCGGCCTTCGTCGCCGCTGAACGCGCGGAGCCTGGAACGCTCGACGCACGCGCGGCCGCGATTTTGGCGAGCACCGGACCTGTCGCCGAAAAGGTCGCGCTACTGCGAGCGCTGCGCGACACGGCAGCGCCTTCGACGCTGCACTGGCTCGACGTCGCGCTCCACGCTTCATCGAACGCGCCGGACGCGCGGGCGCACCTGCTCCCGAATTTCGCGCTCGAGCAGATGACCGAACTCGCCGTGAGCGACGAGCGCGCGCGCGGCTCACTCCAGCGCATCGCGTTCGATTCGACCGAGCTCGCGCTCGAGCTGCGTCGGCGCGCGGTCGCCGCCTACGCCGCTGTTTGCGCTCCGGAACAGCTGAACGACCTGAGCGCGCAGTTGTGGCGCGAACGCGACGAACTCTCGCTCGCCGGCGCGCTCTCGGCACTCGCGTCACGCCCCGACGAGCCGCGCGTGCAGAGCGTGCTCGATGCCCATCACTACACACGAAGCGAGACGAGCCTCGATGAAGCGCAGTCGTCGAACTGATCCCGTCGCACGGACGCCGGCCGCAAGGCGCCGCGTGCTGTGCTCGTGCCTTTGCACGGCGCTCGCCGCCCTCGTCGCCGCGTGCGCGCCCGCTGAGGCGGACAACCACGCGAACACGAGCTTCGAGCACTCGACTGGCGCCGTCGAAGCTCCATCGAGCGAGCTCGCCTTCGAAGTGCCGCCGCCGCCGTTCTCGGAAGGCGTCTTTCCGTGCACCGATTGCCACGACCCCGAACTGCCGGTCAAAACCAAGCGTCGTGAGCTGAAGACGGCGCACCAAGAAATCGTGCTACGCCACGACGAAGAGCACCGTTGGTGCCTCGATTGCCACGACACCGCCAATCGCGACATGCTGCACCTCGCCAGCGGCGAGACCGTGCCGTTCGAAGAGTCCTATCGCTTGTGCGGTCAGTGCCACGGCGACAAGTACCGCGACTGGCGCGCCGGCGTTCACGGCCGACGCACAGGCATGTGGGACGGCGCGAAGCAATATCTGTTGTGCGTGAGCTGCCACAACTCACACGCGCCGCATTTCGCGCCGCTGAAACCCATGGCGCCTCCCACGAGGCCGGAGCGAACGCTGTGAGTGAGATCGAAGTTTCGCGCCGCGATTTCATGTGCACGCTGGCCGGCTGCGCGGCGGCCGCGCTCAACAGTTGCACGGAGCCCACGCACACCGAGTTCTTCCGCAAGCACTTGAGCGAGCTCTCGAAGGAGCAAGTCCTCGCGATGCTCGCCAATCTCGAGCGTGACTACTCAGAGCGCTTCGACAAGGCCGTCGAGGTCGGCATGACGCCCGCGCGCACCGACGTCGAGTTCGCTTACGCGCTCGACATCTCACGCTGCATCGGTTGCCGGCGCTGCGTGCATGCGTGCGTCGACGAGAACAATCAGAGCCGCGATCCCGAGGTGCAGTGGATTCGCGTGCTGGCGATGGAGAAGGACAAGGGCATCGATTTCGCGCACGCCGATCCCTACTACAACCCCGAGACGGTGCCGGAGCCGGGTCACTTCTATTTGCCGGTGGCGTGTCAGCACTGTCGCAACGCACCGTGCGTCAAGTCGTGTCCGGTGGGCGCTACATGGCAAGAGCCCGACGGCATCGTCGTCATCGACTACGACTGGTGCATCGGTTGCCGTTGCTGCATTGCGTCGTGCCCGTACGGCGCGCGGCATTTCAATTGGAAGGAGCCGAACGTCCCCGCCGAAGAGCTCAATCCCAAGACGCATTACTTGGGCAATCGGCCGCGGCCGGTGGGCGTCGTCGAGAAGTGCACGTTCTGCATCCAGCGCGTGCGCGACGGCCGCTACCCGGCCTGCGTCGAGGTCTGCCCGGTGGGTGCGCGCAAGTTCGGCAACCTTCTCGATCCCGACAGTGAGATCCGCTACATCATCGAGCACAAACGCGTGC
>CAYHRR010000438.1:0-3988 GCA_964358875.1 uncultured Planctomycetaceae bacterium
GCGTGGGGCGCGGCGAATGAGGCGGCGCCGAGCCGCGCGAGCGGGCGCGGAGTTTTGGGAAGAAGTGGTGGTGTGTTGGTTGGCTGATCGCGGGTGCGCTGGTGCTGACGAGGCCGTTGCTTTGCGTGGGGCGTGGCGAATGAGGCGGCGCCGAGCCGCGCGAGCGGGCGCGGAGTTTTGGAAAGAAGTGGTGGTGCATTGGTTGGCTGATCGCGGGTGCGCTGGTGCTGGCGAGGCCATTGCTTTGCGTGGGGCGCGGCGAACGAGGCGGCGCCGAGCCGCGCGAGCGGGCGCGGAGTTTTGGGAAGACAGTGGTGGTGTGTTGGCTGGCTGATCGCGGGTGCGCTGGTGCTGGCGAGGCCGTTGCTTTGCGTGGGGCGCGGCGAATGAGGCGGCGCCGAGCCGCGCGAGCGGGCGCGGAGTTTAAGGGAGAGAGAGGAGGGAAGCAGGGCGTTGCAATCGTGCAGGACTCCGCGACACTTGCTCCGTGACTTCGATGCAGAACATTCCCGACTTCAGTGCTCTCAAGGTCTCCGTCGTCGGCGACATCATTGCCGACCACTACCTCGTGACGCAGCCGCGCTCGCTGTCGCGCGAAGCGCCGGTGATGGTGCTGCGCTACACGTCGGAGCACACGCACGCCGGCGGCGCGGCCAACGTTGCGCGCAACGTGCGCGCGCTCGGCGCTGCGACGCGTTGCCACGGAGCGATCGGTCGCGACGCGCGCGGGCGCGAGTTGCTCGAAATCCTCGAAGGCTTTCGCGTCGATTGCTTCGGGATCGAGAGCGTGCCGGCGTGGACCACGCCGACGAAGATGCGCATCGTCGCGGCCGAGTCGCGCAGGAGCCTGCAGCAGGTCTTGCGCGTCGATCGCGAGCCCGCCGAAGCGGTGGACGCCGCGGTGCGCGAGCGCGTTCGCGAGCGCTTGATCTCGCTCGCGCCTTCGACCGACGTGTTGATCGTCTCCGACTACGACTACGGCATGGTCGACGAAGCGCTCGGCGTCGTCGCGCGCGAACTCGCGCGGCGCGGCACGACGGTCGTGCTCGATCCGCGCTCGTCGATCCGCGGCTTCGAGGGCGTGACGGCGATGACGCCGAACATCGGCGAGCTCGCGAAATTCACCGGGCGCGACATCGAGGAGCTCGACGACGTGCGCGCCGTCGGCGCTGCAGCGCACGAACTGCTCACGCACTGTCCGCTGCGTTGGCTGCTCGTGACGCGCGGCAACAAAGGCATGGCGCTCTTCGGCGAAGGCTTGCCGGAGCGCGGCGTCATCGTCGAAGCGTCGGGTTCGGGCAACGTCACCGACGTCACCGGCGCGGGCGACACCGCGGCGGTCGTGTTCGCGATGGCGCTCGGTGCCGGATGCGATGCGCCGCGCGCGATGCAGCTCGCCAACGCGGCCTCGGGCGTGGTGGTGATGGAGCACGGCACTGCGGTGTGCACGAGCGAGCAATTGCGCGCCGCGCTGCCGGTGTCGCCGGCTCCGGTGCGCGTCGCATGAGCGCGAAGTCCGCGCTGTGGGTGCGCGACGAACTCGCGCGCGAATTGGCGCGGCGCCGAGACAGTGGAACGGCAGCGCGCGTCGTGCTCGCGAACGGTTGCTTCGACCTGCTGCACGTCGGCCACGTGCGCTACCTCGAGGACGCGCGGTCGCGCGGCGATGTGCTCGTCGTGGCGCTCAACACCGATGAGTCCGTGCGAGCACTCAAGGGCTCGGCGCGTCCGTTGATCGCGTTGGCAGAGCGCGCGGAGCTCGTCGCGGCGTTGCGTTGCGTCGACTACGTGACATCGTTCGCCGAGCGCGATCTCGAAGCGACGTTGCGCGCCTTGCGACCTGCGGTGCACGCGAAGGGCACGGACTACACGGCGCAAAACGTGCCTGAGCGCGCTGTCGATCTCGAGCTCGGCGTTGCGATCGCGATCTGCGGCGACGCCAAGACGCGCTCGTCGAGCGAGCTGATCGCGCGCACGGCGGCGGGGCCGTTCCGCGGAGCCGGCGAGTGAACGCGCCGGTGAACGCGCGCGGCGAAGGTCACGCGAGCGCAGCGGGTACCGAGTCCGGAGGCGAGCCGCGGCGTTCGCCGACGGCGCTCGTGCTGTGGTTCGCGTCCTCGATCCTGGGGACGATCTGCGGCGTCGGCGGCGGCATATTCGCGACACCGATCCTGCACTATCTCGTCCGCTTGCCGCTGCAGCTCGCGGTCGGCACCTCGCTCGTGCTCGTGTTCGCGATGACGGTGGTCGCGACCATCGTCGAGTTTGCACGCGCCGATTCGGCGCTCGATTGGGTCGTAGTCGGATTGTTGCTCGTGGGCAGCATTCCTGGCGCACAGGTCGGCTATCGCTTCGGAAAGCGCATCGACGCACACACGCTGAAAGTGCTGTTCATCGCGGTCTTGCTGGGCGCAGCGCTGCGCACGTACACGCTGCACGGTGCGGCCGGCGCGGGCGAACTCGGCCGTGCGATCGCGCTCGACGTGCCGCGCGTCGCGTGGGTCATCGCGGTCGGATTCGGCGGCGGTTTTCTCGCGCCGCTGCTCGGCGTCGGCGGCGGAATTCTGGTTATCCCGGCCTTGTTCCTGACGCTGCCCGAAATGAACTACCTCGAGGCGCGCGCCTGCAGCATGGCGATGAGCATCGTCAACTCCGCGCAGTCGGTGTGGCTCCACGTGCGCGGCGGAACGGTGCATTTCAAGATCGCCGCTCCGTTCACGGTGCTCGCCGTGATCGGAGCGTTGCTCGGCGTGTGGGCCGTGCATCGTCCCGGTTGGGCCGAGGTCGCGCGCGTCGCGATGACCGTCGTGCTGGTACTCGTAGCACTGCGATTTGCGTGGGACGTATGGGCGCTGCGCCGCAGCAGCGCGGCAACGCGCAGCTAGTTCGTCGAGCTAGCTCGTCGTCAACGGCCAAACGAGCGGCACGACGGCGAGCGTCACCGCCATCGTCACAAGGTCGAGCAGGATTCCGACGCGCAGAAAGTCGGTGAAGCGGTATCCGCCCGGCCCATAGACCATCAAGTTCGTCTGGTATCCGAAGGGCGTCGCGAAGCCGCACGAAGCCGCGACCATGATCACGATCAGGAACGGGTGGTAGTCGAGTCCCAGCGAGTGCGCCGTCGCCATCGCGATCGGATACATCAACGCGGCCGTCGCGTTGTTGCTCAGAATCTCCGTCAGCAGCATCGTCACGCCGTACACGGTCGCGAGCACGAGCCAGGGATGTTCGGTGCCGATGGCCGACACCGCGCCGCTCGCGAGCGTCGCCGCGAGTCCTGTCGTGCGCATCGTTTCGCCGAGGCCGAGCGCGGCCGCGATGGTGATCAACACTTCCCAATCGATGGCACGACGCGCGCTCGACGCGTTGCAGCAACCGCTGATCAGCATGAGCGTCGCCGCGAGCAAGCCCGCATGCACCATCGACAGCCACTCGAAGCCCGCGACGACGACCATTGCGACCAAGATCGCGACGGCGAGCCAAGCCTTTTCGTGGCCGGGCGGCGTCGAATCCTCGAGGCGCGAGACGAGGAAGAAGTCCTTCGAGTTGCGCTGTTGCTCGTAGAAGTTCGGATGCGCTTCGAGCAGCAGCTGATCGCCCGCTTCGAGCACGATGTCGCCGATTTTCTTCTCGATGCGCCGGCCCGAACGCGCGACCGCGACGACTGCGGCGTTGTAGACCGAACGAAAGCGTCCGTCGCGAATCGTCTGGCCGATCAGCGGACACTTGTCCGACACGACCGCTTCGATCAGGCAACGCTCGGAGCGCGGCGCGTCGAGCTTGAACACTTGGTTGGTCGCCGGACGCAGACCGCGGATGCGATGCAGGTCGAGCACCGAATCGACGATGCCGACGAACACCAAGCGATCGCTCGCGCGCAGGATCTCCGTCGGCGCGACGGCGGGGACCGCGTGTCCGTCGCGATCGATCTCGGCGAGGTACAGACCCGGCAAGCCGCGCAGCCCGGCCTCTTCGATGGTCTTGCCGA